>NZ_JASPJL010000006.1:0-133875 GCF_030232315.1 Corynebacterium sp. MSK039 | reverse complement strand
ACACAACACTCCACAACCACAACACTGTGGCGCTTCACGTTGAGGCGGATTCCGAGCTTATCACCCACATGAACCAGGAGCAAACCGGAGAAAAACTCACGATCACTTGGCGTTCACACACTCGGTGACAAGAAACAAGACCGAAAGGGGAACCCAACCACCCGGCATCAGCGCCGTCGGCCTTGCAGATCAATAATCTACACACAGCCCACAACAAACACAAAACCCCAGGTAGAAGCAGGAAACCCGGACATCGTTATGGTCAACGATGCCCGGGTTTGTTCAACAGCTTCGGCGCTCACACCAAGAACGGCGCAGCGCTGCTCGCCTAGGAGCTGATCTTCGCGCCGGCGAAGTTCTTCTTCCCCTTACGCAGCACCAGCCAACCGCCAACCAGAAGGTCCTCCGCAGAGACGGTCCACTCGGCGTCGTCGATGCGCTCGTTATTTACGTACGCACCGCCCTCCTTAATGGTTCGGCGAGCCGCACCATTGGACTTCTCCAGACCAGCGGCGACGAGCAGTTCGACGAGGCTTGCGCCAACAGCACCTTCCGCGACCGTCGTCTCCTGCAGGGCCGCGGCGAGCGTCTGCTCGTCGAGGTCGCTCAGATCAGCGCGACCGAACAGTGCCTGGGCAGCTAGCTCGACCTTGCCGACGGCGTCCTCACCGTGAACCAGCGCCGTCATCTCCTGGGCGAGAACACGCTGCGCCTCCCGCTTGAACGGGCGCTCGGCGACCTCCACGGCGAGGCGGTCGATCTCCTCGCGGTCCAGGAAGGTGAACATGCGGAGGAACTTCACCACGTCGGCGTCGGCGGTGTTGAAGAAGTACTGGTACCAGCTGTACGGGCTCGTCAGCTCCGGATCGAGCCACAGGTTGCCGCCACCCGTGGACTTTCCGAACTTCTTACCCTCAGAGTCCGTGACCAGCGGAACCGTCAGGCCGTGGACAGAATCCCCGTCCATGCGGCGGACCAGGTCCACACCGGAGACGATGTTGCCCCACTGATCGGAGCCACCGACCTGCACGCAGACGTCGTGCTCGCGGTGCAGGTGAACGAAGTCATTCGCCTGCAGCAGCATGTAGGAGAACTCGGTGTAGGAGATGCCGTCGGCAGCGAGGCGACGCTTCACGGTGTCACGGGAAAGCATCGTGTTCAGCGAGAAATTCTTGCCCAGGTCGCGCAGGAAGTGGATGACGGACATGTTGCCGATCCAGTCAGCGTTATTGACCAACGTCGCGGGGTGCAGGCCCTTGCCCGACTCCTCGAGCTCAGCGCTGCCCTCGAAGAGGAGGAAAGCGCGCAGCTGCTTCTTGATGTGCTCCACGTTCTCGGCAACCTGCTCCTCGGTCAGCATGGAGCGCTCGCCCACGTCGCGCGGGTCGCCGATCATGCCGGTGGCACCACCCGCCAGGGCGAAAGCCTTGTGCCCGGCCAGCTGGAAGCGACGCAGCAGGAGCAGCGGCACGAGGTGGCCGGCGTGGAGGGAATCGCCCGTCGGGTCGAAGCCGCAGTAGACCGCGGTCGGGTTCTTCAGCTGCTCGCGAAGTTCATCAAGGTCGGTGGAGTCGGCGATCAGCCCGCGCCACTGCAGCTCGTCAACCAGGTTGGAGTTTTGAATCGTCTCGTTAGACATGTCTTTCCTCAGTCAAAGATGTGTGATCGTTTTTAAGCTTCTGCCAGCGGCCAGTCGACCGCCTCATCGGTGAGCAGAACCGGGATGCCATCGGAGACCGGATAGGCACGTCCCAGCCGCGGGTTCACCAGATAGTCGCCGTGATCCTCCAGCGGCTGCTTATCTTGCGGGCAGGCGAGGATCTCCAGAAGCTTCGGATCAATCATGCGTCTCATTGTAGCGACATCTTTTCCTCCCGTTCGCTTGGCTACCCCTACCCGCTTTCTGCCCTCTCCCCTGTGTTCATTGCTGTTGTTTTAGGACGCCGCCCTCCCCTCAATTTCGGGCCCGCGTTCATTCATTGTTTGAGTGTCCGAAGCGTTCGCTATGGTTGGTTTCGTACCGAAATACGGGTGCCCCTGAAGTGGCTGGGGCTGAGATCGCGCACGCCAGCGCGGAACCGTCTGAACCTGTCTGGTTAGCACCAGCGAAGGAAGTTGGAGGAGCTCTTCATGAGCGCGCAAAACGTAGATATTTACGCGTCCGAAATTCACCCGAAGCACCGCTACGCACCCCTGCGGGTCAATGGTCTCGAGGTACCGCAGACCGCGATCGACCTGGACGATTCCCCCACCGGCCCCAACGAGCCGGTCAAGATCTACCGCACCCGTGGCCCCTACGCGGAGCCGGAGGTGGGCCTGCCTGCGCTGCGCAACGAGTGGATCCGCGACCGCGGCGATGTCGAAGAATACGAGGGCCGGAAGCGCAACCTGCTGGACGACGGCACCCGGGCAGCCAAGCGCGGCGCAGCCAGCGAGGAGTGGCGCGGCGAGAAGCGAGCACCACTGCGCGCCAAGCAGGGCCAGCGCGTGACCCAGATGGCCTACGCCCGCCGCGGGGAGGTCACCCGCGAGATGGAGTTCGTCGCACTGCGCGAGAACTGCGACGTCGAGAAGGTGCGCGCGGCGGTGGCCTCCGGCCGGGCGATCATCCCGAACAACGTCAACCACCCGGAATCCGAACCGATGATTATCGGTAACCAGTTCCTCACCAAGATCAACGCCAACATCGGCAACTCCGCGGTCACCAGCTCCATCCGCGAGGAGGTGGACAAGCTGCGCTGGGCCACGCGTTGGGGCGCGGACACCGTGATGGATCTGTCCACCGGTAACGACATCCACACCACCCGCGAATGGATCCTGCGCAACTCCCCGGTTCCGATCGGCACCGTGCCGATCTACCAGGCGCTGGAGAAGGTGGGTGGCGTGGCCGAGGACCTCACCTGGGAGATCTTCCGCGACACCGTCGTCGAGCAGGCTGAGCAGGGCGTGGACTACATGACCGTCCACGCTGGTGTGCGCCTGCCCTTCGTGCCGCTGACTTCCAAGCGCGTCACCGGCATCGTTTCCCGTGGCGGGTCGATCATGGCGGGTTGGTGCCTGGCCCACCACAAGGAGTCCTTCCTCTACGAGAACTTCGACGAGCTGTGCGAGATCTTCGCGGCCTACGACGTCGCGTTCTCTTTGGGTGACGGTCTGCGACCGGGCTCCATCGCCGATGCCAACGACACCGCCCAGTTCGCTGAGCTGAAGACCATCGGCGAGCTGTGCAAGCGTGCCTGGGACTACGACGTCCAGGTCATGATCGAAGGCCCCGGCCACGTGCCACTGAACAAGATCCAGATCAACAACGAGAAGGAAGAGGAATGGTGCGGCGGCGCGCCGTTCTACACGCTAGGCCCCCTGGTCACGGATATCGCACCGGGTTATGACCACATCACCTCCGCGATCGGCGCGGCGAATATCGCCGCCGGTGGCACCGCGATGCTGTGTTACGTCACCCCGAAGGAGCACCTGGGGCTGCCCAATAAGGACGACGTGAAGACCGGCGTGATCACCTATAAGCTCGCCGCACACGCCGCGGACGTGGCTAAGGGGCATCCGGGTGCTCACGAGTGGGACGACGCCATGAGTAAGGCCCGCTTCGAGTTCCGCTGGCACGACCAGTTCGCGCTCTCCCTGGACCCGGATACCGCGCAGGCGTACCACGACGAGACGCTGCCGGCGGAGCCTGCGAAGACGGCTCACTTCTGCTCGATGTGTGGCCCGAAGTTCTGCTCCATGCGTATCAGCCAGGACATTCGCGACGAGTTCGGCGACAAGATGGCCGCTGACCTGGGTCTGCCAAGCATCGGTCAGCCCAAGGATGCAGCACACGCCGACCCTGACGTCCTGGCTGCCGTCGAGGCGGGAATGGACGAGAAATCCGCGGAGTTCCTGGAACGCGGCGGGCAGATTTACTTGGAGGAAGATGCGAGTGTCCAGCACAGCTAGCAACGATGACGGTCGCCAGGCTGGCGGCACAGGTGTGGGTGGGCAGGTAGCCAACCCCCGGACACTGGACCCCCGGGCGTTGACCTGCTACTTCGTCACCGGTCGCATCCCGGATCTCGACTGGGAAGAGGAATGCGCGGAGATCACCCGCATCGCCGCTGAGGCAGCGGCCGGTGGTGCTGGGGTGATCCAGGTGCGCAGCAAGCCGATCACCGTCCGTCAGCTCACGGAGCTCTCCGTCAAGGTCGCAGCGGCCGTGGCCGACGCGAATCCGAACGCGGTGGTCCTCATCGACGACCGCGTGGACGTCGCCGCTGCCCTGATGGCGGAGCACAACATCCACGGCGCGCATATCGGGCAGGATGACCTCGACCCGCGACTGGCGCGCGCTGTGCTGGGCGAAAACGCGATCATCGGGCTGACCACCGGCACCCTGGAACTGGTGGAGGGAGCGAATGGCTACGCCGACGTCATCGACTACATCGGCGCTGGCCCCTTCCGCCCCACCCCGACGAAGAACTCGGGCCGCGAGCCGCTCGGGCTGGCGGGCTACCCCGCGCTCGTCGCTGCCTCTGCGGTGCCGGTCGTCGCGATCGGGGACGTCCGGGCCGAGGACGCCGCAGAACTCGCTGCCACCGGTGTGGCCGGGCTGGCGATCGTCCGCGGAATCATGCAGGCCGAGGACCCGAAGGCCTATGCCGAGAGCGTGGTTTCCCAGTTTTCGGGAGTCAACGAGCGTTAGATAGGGCCTATGAGCACACCCGGAACGAGCGCACGGAGAGTTTTTATCAGCGTCGCTGCCCTCCTGCTCACCGCTGGCTGGTCGGCGAATCACTTCGCGTCCGTGCTCGTGGCGCTGCGAGAGCAACTCAACTTGTCGCCGCTGCTGGTCAACGGCGCTTATGGGATCTACGCGCTGGGTTTGGTGCCGAGCCTCCTCGTCGGAGGTGCGCTGGCCGACCGCTTCGGCGGACGCCTGGTGGCATTGGCGGGCTCGCTCATCGCGGTGGTGGGTAACAGCATCCTCATGCTCTTCCACGGGGCGCCTGGGCTACTCACCGGCCGCTTCATCGTCGGGCTGGGCGTTGGACTGGTGGTCAGCGCGGGTACCGCGTGGGCGGCGCGGCTGAATGGGGCCGCAGGTTCGACGCTGGCCGGCATCGTCCTCACCTCGGGTTTCGCGCTGGGGCCGGTGATCTCCGGGCTCGCCGAGTTCGCGTTCTCGCCACTTTGGCTGCCTTTCGTGCTGAGCATCATCGCCTCACTCGTGGCCGTGATGTTCTCGCTGCGCACTGGTGACCTGCCTCGGCGGATCCTGGCTGTGGCGGAGGATCCGCAAGTCGATCCGAGCGCCTCGCCCCGCAAGGCGCTGGCGACCTCCGTGCCGGTGGCGATGTGGGTCTTCGCGGCGATCACCACCGCCTTCGTGGGGCTCGCCGCGCGGGTGGCTGAGTACTTCGAGACCGGGGTGTTCCTTCCAGGAGTCGCGGCCGCGGTTGGTTTTGGCACGGGTCTGGCGATCCAGGCGGCAGGGCGCCGTTGGGGCTGGGGTCCGCGCTCCGGGGTGGTGGGCATCCTGAGCGCAGGGGCCGGCTTTCTCGTCGTCGCCCTCGGTGGCGAGGCCCCCTCGCTGCTGCTCTTCTTCCTGGCCACCGTGCTGCTCGGGCTCGGCTATGGCCTGTGCCTGCGCGACGGTCTGCTGGACGTCAACGCCTACTCCCCGGCCTCCCACCGTGGCCGTATCCTCGGGGCCTACTACGTCGCGACCTACGTGGGCTTCGCCCTGCCACCGCTGATGCAGGTTCTTGAGCCACGAGTGGGCCCTTCGCTCCCCTTCGCCGTTTTGTCCGCCATCGCGGTGGCCGCCGCGCTGCTGCGCAGCTGGCAGATCCGAACCGGCTACCTCAACCGCACATGAGGCGGACGCATACCTTGCCCATTATCCGAGAATCAATACCGCAGACCGTGGGTCGCAGTTCCGCAGCCCACCCAATTCGTGGCGCGAGCGCACCACTAGAAAGAACAAGACCTTGAGCAGCTACGAGCATGTGATTATCGGCGCCGGGATAATTGGTCTCAGCACCGCCGTGGAACTAACCCAAGCCGGGGTGCCCGCCGCAGACATCGCGATCATCGACCCAGCACCGATCAGCGGTGCCTCGTGGGTCGCGGGTGGCATGCTTGCCCCCGTCGCCGAGGTGCAGTACGGGCAGGAGGAGCTCTACCCCCTGATGATCCGCGCCGCCGAGCTGTGGCCGGCGCTGCGCGAAGCTGTCGAGTCCGTCACCGATTTGCCCACCGGCTACCGAGAGGAATCCACGCTCGTCGTCGCTGCTGACCGCGCCGACGCCACCCACCTCGCTGAATTGCTGGAACACCAGCGATCCCACGGGATGACGGCCACCCGACTGCCCGTGCGTCAAGCCCGCAAGCTTGAACCTGGACTGCACCCGCAGCTCGCTGGCGCCGTGGAGATCCCCGGCGACCATCAAGTCAACCCCCGGTTGTACTGCGCTGCGGCCGTCGACGTCCTGAAAAAGAAGGGCGCGGCCTTCCTGGAGCAGGAAGCGACCGGGCTGGTGCACGGCAGCGATGCGGCGGGGGCTCACACCGACCTCGGCAACGCAGAACAGGCCAGCAGGTGCACCGCAGTGCGTCTCGCCGACGACACGGCAGTGGACGTGAGCGGGAGCGTCTACGTCTGTAACGGCGTGGGGGCAGCAACGCTCGAGGGCGCCCCTGCCCTGCCGGTGCGGCCCGTGCGCGGGGACCTGATCCGCCTCGGGGTCCCCGAAGGCCGGCCCGCCCCGGTGGAGCGCGTGATCCGGGGTTTCTTCGAGGATCGGCCAATCTACGTCATCCCCCGCACCGACGGCACGATCGCCGTGGGCGCGACGACACGGGAGGACGAACGTCGGGCACCCGCTGCCGACGGGGTCTACACCCTGCTGCGCGACGCCATCCGCGTGGTGCCGGGAATCGAGGACTGCGAATTCATCGAGGCGCTCGCCGGGGAACGCCCAGGCACTCCCGACGACCTACCCCTGATCGGCAAGACCAGCGGGAATGTGGTCATCTCGGCGGGATACTTCCGGCACGGCATTCTGTTGTCTGCACTGGGCGCTAAGGTGACGGCACACCTGGGGCTCACCGCTGGTGATGGCGATGCGGCGTTGGGCGAGGCCGCAAAGGCGGCCGGGGTGAGCCTCGAGGCGTGCCGCTGGGAGCGCTTCGCGACCGAAACGCACTGAGCCAGTGGCACGCGACTGGGAGATAATGGGGCAAGCAGAACGCCCGGAGAAAGACGGACGAAAGGATGCATCGAGAATGAATTACACGGTGAACCAGGAAGAGCGCCAGGGCAAGGCGGGACTCACGATCGCCGACGTCGTCGCCAACGAGACCGGCGAGAAGGATGCCACGGGCATCGCGATCGCGCTGAACCAGGCGGTCGTGCCACGCAGTCAGTGGGAGAACCGCGGGGTGGCCGACGGCGACGAGATCGACATCCTCGTCGCAGTGCAGGGTGGCTAAGCTTGCCGTTTCCCGCTCGCTCGGCTGAGCCAGCCACGAAGCCCCTGGAACGACGGCACCGACACACACAGAAGAAGGCATAGATGCTTGAAATCGCAGGTAAGAAGTTCGACTCGCACCTGATCATGGGCACCGGCGGGGCGAGCAGCCAGACGCTGCTCGAGAAAGCCCTGGTAGCCAGCGGTACCCAGCTGACCACCGTGGCAATGCGCCGCTTCCGGGCAGGCAAGAACGCTGGCACCGCTGGGGCCTCGAACGGCGCTGCGGGAGGCGAGAGCGTCTTCGGGCTGTTGAACCGGCTGGGCATCGACGTCCTGCCGAATACCGCGGGCTGCCGGACCGCCAAAGATGCGATCCTCACCGCCCAGCTTGCCCGCGAGGCGCTGGGCACCAACTGGGTGAAGCTGGAGCTCATCGCCGACGACCGCACACTCCTGCCCGACGTGGTGGAGCTGGTGGACACCTGCGAAATGCTGGTGGCCGAGGGCTTCGAGGTGCTGGCCTACACCAGCGACGACCCCGTGGTCGCCAAACGCTTGGAGGACGCCGGAGCGGCAGCCGTGATGCCGCTGGGCTCCCCGATCGGCACGGGGCTGGGGATCCTCAACCCGCACAATATCGAGCTGATCTGCGCCCGAGCCTCCGTGCCGGTGCTACTCGACGCCGGGGTGGGCACGGCATCGGACGCCGCGCTGGCCATGGAGCTCGGCTGCAGCGGCGTGTTGCTCGCCAGCGCCGTCAACCGCTGCCAGGATCCCGTCGCTATGGCCACTGCCATGAGGCACGCGGTCGAGGCCGGCCGCCTGGCCGCTGCGGCGGGACGCATCCCGCAGCGCACCCACGCGGAAGGTGCACTGGCCAGCTCCAGCTTCGAGGGGCTGGCGTCCTGGGACGAGGACTGGGCGGAGGAGGTGCTCTAAGCGTGGCTGAAAACACACACACTTCTTCCCCGCACACAGCGGGAACCGAGCAGGCATTCCCCGCCGGTGACTTCGTCTCGCTTCCCTACCGCGAGCAACGGCGCACCGCCCGCCACCTGAACCTGCCGGGCTTCGGACCCGCCGAGCAGCAGCGGCTGCACGACGCCCGCGTGCTCGTCGTTGGGGCCGGCGGATTAGGTTGCCCCGCGATGCAGTCCCTGGCTTCGGCCGGAGTGGGCACGATCGTGCTCTATGACGACGACACGGTGGACGTGACCAACCTGCACCGCCAGATCCTGTTCTCGGCCGAGGACGTCGGCCGGGCGAAGGTGGATGCAGCCACCGATGCCTTGAAGCGCATCCAGCCGGATATCCGGGTCGAGACCCACCGCTACCGCCTGGACACCGAGAATATCGTCGAGGCATTCCGGCAGGTCGATCTGGTCATTGACGGCTCCGATAACTTCGACACGAAATTCCTGGTGGCCGACGCCGCCGAAATCTCCGGTACTCCCCTGGTCTGGACCACGGTCCTGCGTTTCGCCGGGCAGATCTCGGTGTTCAACTCCACCGCCAGCGGTGAACGCGGCATCGGGCTGCGGGATCTGTTCCCAGAGAAGCCCAGCGGAGATTCGATCCCCGACTGCGCGAGCGCCGGCGTGTTGGGCGCGACCACCGCCGTGATGGGCGCGCTGGCCGCCACAGAGGCCATCAAGTGGGTCACCGGGGTCGGACAGCCGCTGCTCGGCACCGTTGTGAGCTACGACGCTCTCACAGCGCGCACCCAGAGCTTCCGCATCGCCCCCGACCCGAGCCGCCAACCAGTCGCGGCCCTGTCCCCCAGCGACGGCCCCGCGGCCTCCTCTGCCGCCTGCGCAGTCCAGTCCCCGGAGTCTTCGGAGACCACGCCGAACCAGGCCCCAGGCGACTGCCCAGCACAGGCATCGGACAACGCCGCGCTGCACGAGCTCGTCCGCACCGGCAAAGCTTTTACGGTGGACGTCCGGGAGTACCACGAAACGCTCCTCGCCCAGCCGGGATTCATCGGCGAGCAGGGCGCCGACGAGCACCTAGCGATGTCCGCGCTCGCGGATCCCGCGGGCACCCTGGACGTTGCCTCGCCTGCAGTGGCCGAGGCCTTCGCCCGCCACCAGGGCACCGACGCGGTGGTTTACTGTGCCTCCGGAGTACGCAGCCAGCACTTCGCCGAAAAATACGGGCAGGTTGCCAGCGAGTATGGAATCACGCTGCACAACCTGCCCGGAGGGGTGCGGGGCTAAACCCCGCGACGCTCTTTCCTTAGCCGCGGACCGGCGTTTCCGCCCACCCGCGCAGCTCACCGGAAAGCGTCTCGACGCGCTCCCGCTGCTCGGCGACCCGCACACCGGCGGTGCCGCCACGGGTCGACCGGGACGCCACCGCGCCATCGATGGTGAGCACCTCGCGAACCTCCGGGGTGAGCCGAGAATCCACGGAGGCAAGCTCCTCGTCGGTGAGGTCGATGAGGTCCACGCCGCGGGACTCCGCGATACGAACGCAGGAACCCGAAGCCTCGTGAGCCTCCCGGAACGGCACGCCCTGGCGCACCATCCACTCCGCCAGATCCGTCGCGAGCGTGAAGCCCGCCGGGGCGAGCTCGCGCATACGGTCCTCGTGGAAGGTCAGGGTGGATACCAGACCAGTCATCGCCGGCAGCAGCAGATTGAGCTGTGCCACCGAGTCGACGATCGGCTCCTTGTCCTCCTGCAGGTCGCGGTTGTACGCCAGCGGCAGGCCCTTGAGGGTGGCCATCAGCCCGGAGAGGTTACCGATCAACCGACCCGTCTTGCCGCGCACGAGCTCAGGCACATCTGGGTTCTTCTTCTGCGGCATGATCGAAGAGCCGGTGGACCAGGAATCAGAGAGCGTGACGTAGCCGTACTCCGGGGTGCACCAGTAGATGATCTCCTCGGCCAGGCGGGACATGTCCACCGCGATCTGCGCGAGCACGAATGCCGTCTCGGAGGCGAAGTCGCGGGAGGAAGTACCGTCCAGGGAGTTATCCGCCGCGGAGTCGAAGCCGAGCTCCTCTGCGATGGCCTCCGGGTCCAGCTTCAGCGAGGAACCAGCCAGCGCGCCCGAGCCATAAGGCGAGACAGCCAGGCGCTTATCCAGGTCCTGCAGGCGCTGAATATCGCGCAGCAGCGGCTGGGCGTGAGCCAACAGCGAGTGGGCCAGCAAGATCGGCTGGGCAGCCTGGGAGTGCGTCTTACCCGGCATGATCGCCTCCGGGTGAGCCTTCGCCTGGGCAGCCAGCGCGTCGATCAGCTCGGTGACCTGGACGGCGATGTCGCGGATCGCGTCGCGGATCCACATGCGGAACATCGCAGCCACCTGGTCATTGCGGGAACGTCCCGCGCGCAGGCGACCGCCGACCTCCGGGCCGACCCGGTCGATCAGGCCGCGCTCCATCGCGCCGTGGACGTCCTCGTCGGAGGGTGCGGGGACGAAGGAACCCTCCGCGACGTCCCGACCCAGCTGGTCCAGCCCGTTCAGCATGGTCTCCAGGTCGGCGTCGGAGAGGAGCCCGGCCCGATTCAGCACCTTCGCGTGTGCCTTCGAGGCGAGCACGTCATAGGGGGCGAGCACCCAGTCGAAGTGGGTGGACACGGACAGCGCGAACATGGCCTCCGAAGGGCCGCCGGAAAAGCGGCCGCCCCAGAGCGCGCCCTCGTTCGTGCCGTGCTTGTCCAGCGCACCGGGGTTGGACGCACCGTGATCTGCCATTGAAGGATTCCTCTCCGTGAGTGACGTCGTGAAAGAAAGTCGGTCTTAAAGAAACTAACGGCGGGCAGCCCCACGAACGGGACCGCCCGCCAGGAAGGGGCTATTACAGGATGCCCATATCGCGCTTAGCGGCGATCTTGGAGGACAGGCCGTGCAGCTCCACGAAGCCCTTGGCCAGGGACTGGTCGAAGCTATCGCCCTCGTCGTAGGTGGCCAGGTTGAAGTCGTAGAGGGAGTGGTCGGAACGGCGGCCATTGATGATGATGTTGCCGGCGTGCAGCACCAGGCGGATGTCGCCGGTGACGTGCTCCTGGGACTCCTCGATGAAGGCATCCAGGGAGCGCTTCAGCGGGGAGAACCACAGGCCGTCGTAGACCAGGTCGGACCACTCGGCGTCGATGCCGCGCTTGTAACGAGCCAGCTCGCGCTCGATGGTGACGGCCTCCATGGCCTCGTGCGCGCGGATGAGGGTCATCGCGCCCGGAGCCTCGTAGATCTCGCGGGACTTGATGCCCACCAGGCGGTCCTCGACCATGTCCAGGCGGCCCACGCCCTGCGCACCAGCGCGGCGGTTGAGCTCCTCGATGGCCTCCAGGACGGTCACCTTGCGGCCGTCGATGGCCACCGGCACGCCGGCCTCGAAGGAGATGATGACCTCATCCGGGGCCTGGCCCAGGGCCGGGTCCTCGGTGTAGGCGTAGACGTCCTTGGTCGGGGCGTTCCACAGGTCCTCCAGGTAGCCGGTCTCGACCGCACGGCCCCAGACGTTCTGGTCGATGGAGAACGGGGAGGACTTGGACTGCTCGATCGGGATGTCGTTTTCCTCGGCGAAGGCGATGGCCTTGTCGCGGGTCCAGGCGTAGTCGCGGGCCGGGGCGATGATCTCCAGCTCCGGTGCGGTGTTGGCGAAGCCGACCTCGAAACGGACCTGGTCGTTGCCCTTACCGGTGCAGCCGTGGGCGACGGCAGTGCCGTTGTGCTCCTTGGCAGCCTCGGCCATGTGCTTGACGATCAGCGGGCGGGAGATCGCGGAGACCAGCGGGTACTCCTTCATGTACAGACCGTTGGCCTTGATGGTCGGCAGGCAGTAGTCGTTGGCGAACTCGTCGCGGGCGTCCACGACGATGGACTCCACAGCGCCGGCGCCGAGCGCGCGCTGGCGGACGGTCTCCATGTCCTCGCCACCCTGGCCCAGGTCGATGGACACGGCGATGACCTCAGCATTGCGCTCCTTGGCGATCCAGCTGATGGCGACGGTGGTGTCCAGGCCACCGGAGTATGCGAGTACGACGCGATCCTTCATTGAGGTTTCCTTTCCCCGTTTTCTGTTCTTCTTTTAAAGATTCTAGTTGTTCAGATTTTTTGTTGAGCATCCGGCGCGGGCTAGTAGCGCCCATTCTGGTTGGCCGCTCTCCCACCGGATCGCTGGCACGGTTCCTAACCGCGGGCCAACTCCGCGAAATACTCCGCAACCTGGGCCCCGCTGTGCCCCTCGCGGGCGAGCACGAAGACCGTGTCATCACCCGCGATGGTACCCACCGTCTGCGGCAGTTCCGAGCGGTCGAGGACGCTGGCCAGGTATTGAGCCGCCCCCGGCGGGGTGCGCAGCACCGCGATGTTGCCAGAATCGTCGTGGGCGACCAGCAGCTCGGAAAGCACCCGGCGCAGGTGCGCTGGCCCGTCCCCCACCATGGCTTCGGCCAGGGTGTAGTGGGACTTGCCGTCGGTGCGCACCTTGCGGGCTCCCAGGTCCACGAGGTCCCGGGAGAGCGTGGCCTGCGTGATCTCGATATCCATGGTGTGCAGGATGTCGAGCAGCTCGCGCTGGTTCGCCACCTGGTGCTGGCCGATCACCCGTGCGATGGCCGCCTGCCGGGCGGACTTCGACGGCGCGGCCGGCCGGTCTAACGGAGCAGCCATACCATCAGCGCCTTTTGCGCGTGCAGGCGGTTTTCGGCCTCGTCGAAGACCACCGACTGCTCGCCGTCGATAACCTCGGCGGTGACCTCGTTGCCGCGGTAGGCGGGCAGGCAGTGCAGGAAGATCGCGTCCTCCTTCGCCTCCGCCATGAGCTCCTCGTTGACCTGGTAGGCGCGCAGGGCGCTGCGGTCGACGTTCGGGTCCTGGCCCATGGACACCCACGTGTCCGTGATGACGACGTCGGCGTCCGCGGCGGTGACCTCATCCGTCACGGTGACGGTGGCTCCGGTCTCCGCGGCCCGCTTCTTTGCCCGCTCCACGAACTCCGCCTCTGGCTGGAAGCCCTCCGGGGCGCAGATCGTGATGTCGATGCCTGCGGTGGCGAAGCCGAGCATGTAGCTGTTGGCCATGTTGTTGGCGCCGTCGCCGAAGTAGATGGCCTTCAACCCGGCCAGCTCGCCCTTCTTCTCCCGGATGGTCTGCAGGTCCGCGAGGATCTGGCAGGGGTGGAAATCATCGGAAAGGGAGTTGATGATCGGCACCGTCGCGGTCTCGGCCATCTCCGCGAGGTTGCTGTGCGCACCGGTGCGCCACACGATCATGCTGGCGAACCGCGAGAGCACCGCTCCGGTGTCCTGGAAAGTCTCCCCCTTGCCCATCTGGGAACTACCGGAGTCCACGACGATCGGGCTGCCGCCCAGCTCGGTGATCCCGGCGCTGAAGGAGAAGCGGGTGCGGGTGGAGGTCTTGTCGAACAGCACCGCCACGGACTGGCGCTCCAGGATGTTGCGGAAGGGATTGCCGTAGCGGTCGGCCTTCACCTTCTCCGCCAGGTCCAGGACCTGCGCCTGCTCGGCCGGGGTGAGGTCGTCGTCCGCCAGCATGTGGCGCAGGGGCTTAGTGTTCTTTTCTGCGAGGGTCATATCTAGCTTTCTGTGGTCGACGTCTCGGTTGGGTTCGGTAGGTCGTCGAGCATCGCGGTGATCTTCGACGCTGCCTCATCGGCCTCGGCGGGGCTCAGGTTCAGCGGCGGCACGATGCGCAGCACCTCCGGCGAGGGCTTGTTCAGCAGGATTCCGTAGTTCGCGGGGTCGAGCTCGCACGGGGTGTCCAGAACGACGCCCAGCATCAAGCCGCGGCCGCGGATCTCGGTGACCCGCGGGTGGTTCTGCAGGGCAGCGACCAGCTGCGCCCCGACCTCCTGCACGTTCTCCAGCAGGTTCTGTTCCTTGATCTCATCGATCACGGCATTAGCCGCAGCGCAGACCACCGGGTTGCCGCCGAAGGTGGTGCCGTGCATGCCCTTGGCCAGCAGTTGGGCACGGGGCATGGCCAGGCAGGCGCCGATCGGGAGCCCGCCGCCCAGTCCCTTGGCCATGGTGATGACGTCCGGAACAACGCCGGAACCATCGGACTGGAAACCGAACCAGGCGCCGGTGCGCCCCATGCCCGCCTGGACCTCGTCGACAATGAGGAGGATCCCGCGCTCGTCGCAGATGCGACGCAGCCCGGCGAGGAAGCCCTCCGGGGCGGGGATCACGCCGGTCTCGCCCTGGATCGCCTCCAGGATGATGGCGGCGGTGTTCTCGTCGGCCATGGCGTCGACGGCGTCGAGGTCGCCGTAGGGGTAGTACTCCACGCCCGCTGGCATCGGTTCGAAGGGCTTGCGCTTATCCGGCTGGCCGGTCAGCGCCAGGGACCCCATCGTGCGCCCGTGGAAGCCCCGCTCGGCGGCCAGGATCTTCGGCCGCCCAGTCGCGCGCGCGATCTTGAACGCGGCTTCGTTGGCCTCGGCGCCGGAGTTACAGAAGAACACGCGGGCGTCCGCAGCCTCCTCGGTACCGACCAGCGAGGTCACCTTCCCCGCGAGCTCGATGACCTGCGGGTGGGCAAAGACATTCGAGGTGTGCCCCAGGGTCTGCAGCTGGGTGGTCACGGCCTCGACGATCGCTGGGTGGGCGTGCCCCAGGGCGTTGACCGCGATGCCGGAGAGCAGGTCGAGGTACTTCTTGCCCTCGCTATCCCAGACGTAGCTGCCCTGGCCCTTGACGAGGTTCAGCGCCGGGGTGCCGTAGGTGTCCATCAGCGTGTGCTGCCAGCGGTCCTGCCAGGTGGCTTCCGTGGCGGGAGTGGCTTGAGATTCAGTGTTGCTCATCGCCTTGATCCTTCGGGGTTGTGCGTCGGAAGTTTCTTGCTGCTGGGTTTTAGTGCTCGTAGGACTCTGCGGCGATCATCGTGCCGATACCGCCTTCGGTCATCAGCTCGAGGATCACCGAGTGCGGCACACGCCCATCGATGACGTGGGCGGCCTTCGCGCCGTTGCGAATGGCGTCCAGGCAGGCGGTCATCTTCGGGATCATGCCGCTATCCAGGGTCGGGAGGAGCTCCTCCAGCTCCTCGGGGGTGAGGCTGGAAACCAGCGAGTCCCGGTTCGGCCAGTCGGTGTAGAGCCCCGGCACGTTGGTGAGCATGACGAGGCGCTCGGCGTCCAGGGCTCCCGCCAGCGCACCAGCGGCGGTGTCGGCATTGATGTTGTAGACCAGACCGTCGTCATCCGGGGCAATCGTCGAAACCACCGGGATGCGGCCGGCATCGATGAGGTCGAACAGGCTGGTGGGGTCGACGTCGGTGATATTGCCGACCCGGCCGATGTCCACCAGTTCCCCATCGATCTCGGGCTGGAACTTCTCGGCCGTGAACAGGCCAGCATCCTCGCCGGAGGCGCCCACCGCGTAGGGCCCGTGCTCGTTGATGAGGCCGACCAGCTCGCGACCGACCTTGCCGAAGAGCACCATGCGCACGTACTCCATGACCTCAGGCGAGGTGACGCGGAAGCCACCGCGAAACTCCCCTTCCAGGCCGACCTTGTCGAGCATCGTGTTGATCTGCGGCCCGCCGCCGTGCACGACGACGGGGCGCGCGCCGACAGCGCGGAGGAAGACCATGTCGGCGGCAAAGGCACGCTTGAGCTCGTCGTCGATCATGGCGTTGCCGCCGTACTTCACCACCACGATCTTGTCGCGGTAGTGCAGCAGCCACGGCAGGGCCTCGGCCAGCACGTGGGAGCGCTGCGACGGGGTCAGCCCGCTGGTGCAGGAGGAGTCGTGAATCTTAGGCATGGTGAATCCTTGGGTTACCGCTGGCGCTTAGCTGGAGTACTCGGAGTTGATCTCGACGTAGGAGTAGGACAGGTCGGTGGTCCAGACGGTGGCCGCGCCGTCGCCGCTGGCGAGGTTGACCTCGACGTCGATGTCCTCACCCGAGAGATCAACCTCGCGGGCGTTCGGGGTTCCGGCGGCGTCGACGCAGACGTCGTGGCCGTTGAAGGACACCCGAATCTTGCTCGGATCCATGGTCACCGGGGCCATGCCGACGGCGGCGAGCACGCGGCCCCAGTTCGGGTCGGAGCCGAACATCGCGCACTTGAAGAGGTTGTCGCGGCCGATGACGCGCGCGGCGGCCTTGGCCTCCTCGTCCGTAGCTGCGCCGGTGACGGTGATCGCGACCTTCTTGGTCACGCCCTCGGCATCACCCTGCAGCTGGCGGGTGAGGTCGAGGCACACCTCGTGGACCGCGCGGGCGAACTCAGCGGCGTCCGGCTCCACACCGGAGGCACCGTTGGCGAGCATGATGAGGGTGTCGTTGGTGGAAGTGGAGCCGTCCACGTCGATGCAGTCGAAGGTGACCCCGCTGGCCGCCCCCAACGCCTCCTGGGCGGCCTCTGCGCTGGGCAGCTTGGCGTCGGTGGTGAGGAAGACCAGCATCGTGGCCAGGGATGGGGCCATCATTCCCACGCCCTTGGCCATCGCGCCGATGCTCCAGCCATCACCCTCGTAGACCGCCTGCTTGATGACGGTATCCGTGGTCATGATCGCCTCGGCTGCCTTGGTACCTGCTTCGAGGTCGGTGGAGAGCTCGGAGGCCAGCGCACCAACTCCCGCCTCGATCTTGTCCATCGGCAGCAGGTCGCCGATCAGGCCGGTGGAGCACACGGCCACGTCCGCGGCGTCAATCCCCAGCGCGCTGCCGACGAGCTCGCCGGTGCGCTTCGCGTCCGCCATGCCCTGCTCCCCCGTGCAGGCATTCGCGTTGCCGGCGTTGATGACGGCTGCGCGGAAAGTTCCGTTGTGCAGCGACTTGGTCAGCTGGACAGGCGCGGCCTTGATCTGGTTACGGGTGAACAACGCGGCGGCGTGGTAGTCGGGGCCGTCGTTGACCAGCAGGGCCATGTCCGGGTTGCCGGAGGGCTTAATGCCTGCGGTGACGCCGGCGGCGCGGAAGCCAGCCGGGGCGGTGACTCCGGTGCACTGACCGGCTTGTGGGTTGTGGTGTTCAGGCTGGGTGCTCACTGCGTGCTCTTCTTCTACTTCTTCAAAGGGGTTGATGTGGTGGGTGTGTTGTTCGGCGTGTGGAACGGCGCTGTGTTACGACGGCGCTGTATTAAGACGCTGCTGCGTTAGGTTGTCGCTGAGTTAGGTCGCGGCGATGGTCGGCAGGCCTGCGGTCTCGTCCCAACCGTTCATCAGGTTGAGGCACTGGACGGCAGCGCCCGCGGTGCCCTTGGTCAGGTTGTCGATCGCGGAGGTCGCGACGATCATGCCGTCGTCCACGGCGACCTGCAGATGAACCATGTTGGTACCGGCGACGTGGCGGGTCTCTGGCTGCTGGCCTTCCGGCAGGAGGTGCAGGAAGGGCTCGGATGCGCAGAAGTCCTCGTAGGCGCGTCGGACGTCGGCGGCGCTACCGCGGGCCGGTGCGGTGACGGTCGTGAGGATGCCGCGCACGAGCGGTGCTAGGACGGGGGTGAAGGTGACGTGGACGTCGTCGCCCTGGTCGCCACCCGGGACGAGCTCGAGGAGGTTCTGCTTGATCTCCGGGGCGTGCCGGTGGGTCATCACACCGTAGGCGCGGAGGTTCTGCATGGTTTCGGCACCGAGCAGGGCCACGCTGGGCTTCTTACCCGCCCCCGAGACGCCGGTGACGGAAACAACGGAGACCTGTGGGGCCATCATGCCGGCGGCGATGCCGGGCATAGCGGCGATGGTCGCGCCGGTCGGGAAGCAGCCGGGGGCGGCGACGCGGTTAGCTGCGGCGATCTCCTCGCGGTGGCCGGGCATCTCCGGGATGCCATAGGTCCAGCTACCGGCGTGCGGGGTGCCGTAGTAGCGCTCCCACAGGTCCTCGTTGCGCAGCCGGTAATCCGCACCACAGTCCACGATCTTCATATCTTCCGGCAGCCCCTGCTCCACGAGGGTGGCAGAAACGCCGTGCGGGAGAGCGAGAATCGCCATGTCGTGCTCGGCGAGCACCTCCGGGGTGGTCTCCTGGAGGGTGCGATCCGCCAAGGGGGTCAGTGCCGGGGCGAGTTCCCCGAAGTTCTGGCCGGCGTTGGAACCCCCAGTGAGGGCCCCGATCTCGAAGTCCACGCCGTATCCCGGGTGGTTGAGCAGCAAGCGGAGAGCTTCCCCGCCTGCGTAACCGCTGGCTCCTGCGACTGCAATCTTCTTCATTCTTTAATTATGCGCCCGATCACAGAAAAATGCAATATATACACGCTTATGCAAAATATGCAGCCCGCGATGGTGGTCCTCGCGGGCTGCATAAGGGGTATGTTCTAGAGGTCCGCTCCCCTCAGAGCACGGCCGCGCCCTAAGAACGCAGCTGCACATTAGGAGCGAAGCTGTGTCCTAGCAGCGAAGCTGTGCCCTAGGAGCGAAGCTCAGCACCCAGTTTCGCCGTGGCGGCGTCGATGGCCGCACGGCGACCCTCCGATGCCTCATCCTCGGTCAGCGTGCGGTCCGTCGCACGGAAGCTCAGGGAGAAGGTCAGCGAACGCTTGCCCTGGGCCAGCGAATCCGACTCGTAAATGTCGAACAGGCGGATGCTCTCCAGCAGCTCGCCGGCCCCCTCCTGCAGCACCTTCTGCACCTCGGCAACCGGCAGATCCTCGTCAACCACGAGGGCCACGTCCTGGTAGACCGGCGGGAAGGCAGACACCTTGGGCTGCGGGAAGCGCTCCTCCACCGGGAGCGCGTCCAGGTCGATCTCGAGCGCGATGCTCCGGGCCGGGATGTTGGCGCGCTCGCAGACCTGCGGGTGCAGCTCGCCCGCGTGCCCCACCACGGTGCCGTCGACCAGGATCTCCGCACAGCGGCCCGGGTGCCACGGCAGGAACTCGGCGTTGCGGAACTCCACGTCCACACCAGCCGCACGCCCGATCAGGCGGGCTGCCTCGAAGGCGTCCTGAGCCTCGAAGTTCTCCGCGCCACCCCACGGGCCCTGCAGAGCGCGCTGGCCGGCGGCGACCATCGCCACGTAGAGCGGCTGCTCCGGCAGGGTCTGAGCCAGCTCGTCCAGCTCCGCCTCGGACGGGCGCTGGGTCACAGCGGGCATCGGGGTCGGCTTGCGCCCGCTTTCCGGCAGGCGGGGCAGGGAAACCTGCTCCACGCCGAACAGGGCGACGTCCTTCTGACCACGCGCGGAGTTGCGGCGCAGGGCGTCGATCATGGACGGCAGCAGCGTGGTGCCCAGAGAAGCGTGATCAGACTCCAGCGGGTTCTGGACCTTCACCACGTTGCGGCGCGGATCATCCTCCGCCAGGCCCCACTCGTCGAAAACATCGTTGGCGATGAACGGCGTCGGCAGGATCTCCGCGAAGCCATTCCAGGCCATCGCGTGGCCGATGCGGCGGCGCAGGCGCTGGCGTGGCGTCAGGCCGCGGCCGACCGGTGCGTGCGGCAGGACCGATGGGATGTTCTCCAGCCCCTCGAGACGGAGAACCTCCTCCACCAGGTCGGCCGGGATGGTCAGGTCCGGGCGCCAGGTCGGCGGGGTGACCTCGATCTGGCGGGCACCCTGGCCATCGCGCAGGCCGGTCTCGCGGACGGTGCAGCCTACCTCGCGGAGGCGACCGATCGTGGTGCCGTCCGGGTAGATCATGCCCGCAACCTTGCCCGGACGGTTGGTGTGCATCTGGATCGTCGGCATGCTCGGCACCTCGCCGACCATGGTGCGGCCGTGCACCACCTTGCCGCCAGCGATGCGGACCAGCAGCGAGACCGCGAAGTCCAGGGCATTGCCGATGATCGCGGCGTCGGTGCCGCGCTCGAAGCGGCGGGAGGACTCAGAGGAGAGCTTGTGGCGGCGGCAGGTGCGGGCCACGGTGAGCTCATCCCAGTGAGCGGCCTCGAAGAGCACATCGACGGTCTCATCGGAGATCTCGGAGGTGCTGCCGCCCATCACACCGGCCAGGGACTGGATGCCAGAGTCGTCGGAGATGACGACGTCCTCGCTGGACAGGGTCCGCTCCACACCGTCCAGGGTGGTCAGAGTGTCGCCCTCGGAGGCGCGGTGCACCCGCAGGTTGCCGGTGATCTTGCCAGCGTCGAAGGCGTGCATCGGCTGGCCGAGCAGCATCATGACGTAATTCGTGACGTCCGTGGCGGCATTGACCGGGCGCTGGCCGCAGAGCATCAGCTCGCGCTGCAGCCACAGCGGGGATTCGGCGGTCGGGTCAATGCCCTCGACCTTGCGGATACCGAAGAGGGAGCACTTCGCATCCTCCTCGACCTCCAGGGAAAGGATGTCTTCCTTGATGCCCGGGATGCCGGCGAAGAGGTCGTCGTCGAGAGCGGCAGCCGCTGGATCGAGCGCCGGGTCGCGGTACTGCAGCTCGAAGGAGGACGCCAGCTCGCGGGCCAGGCCGCGGGCGGACAGCGCGTAGCCGCGGTCCGGGGTGACGTTGACCTCAAAGACCGTGTCATCCAGGCCCAGCAGGCTGCGGGCGTCGTCGCCGACGGCGAGACCGTTGGCCTTGATCTCCTCCTCGGAGACGGTGATGATGCCGGGGCTGGTGCCGTCGTAGAGGCCGAGCTCGGAGGCGGAGCACATCATGCCCTCGGAGATCTTGCCGTAGGTCTTGCGGGCGGAGATCTCGAATGGGCCAGGCAGCACGGTGCCCGGCAGAGCGACGATCACGTAGTCACCCTCGGTGAAATTGCGGGCACCACAGATGATGTTCTGCGGCTCACCGGTGCCGTTGGCCTCGCCGACAGCGACCTCGCAGTAGCGGATCGGCTTCTTGAAGCCCTCCAGCTCCTCGATGTTGCTCACCTTGCCGATGACGAGTGGCCCCTCGGTCTTCGGGAGGCGTTCGTAGCCCTCCGTCTCGAAGCCGACGCGGACGAAACCCGCGTCGAGATCTTCGGAGTCCACAGACCAGCTGGGGTTCGCGGTCTGCAGGATCCGGGTGAGCCAGTTCTGAGAAATCAACATGTGCTTGAAAAGGTCCTTTTGCCAGAAGAGTTGTGGAGCGGAGTTTGTTGTGGCGCGGGGCGCGGCGGGGCTTAGCCGCGGACCCCGAATGGCAGGGTGAAGCGGACGTCGCCTTCGACCATGTCGCGCATGTCAGGCAGCCCGTTGCGGAACTGCAGGGTGCGCTCGATACCCATACCGAAGGCGAAGCCCGAGTACTCCTCCGGGTCGATTCCCGCGGCGATGAGGACGTTGGGGTTGACCATGCCGCAGCCACCCCACTCGATCCAGCCGGCGCCGCCCTTCTTGTCCTCGAACCAGACGTCAACCTCGGCGGAAGGCTCCGTGAATGGGAAGTAGTTCGGGCGGATACGGGTCTTCGTGTTCGGGCCGAACAGAGACTTCGCGAGGTGGTCCAGGGTGCCCTTGAGGTGGGCCATGGTCAGGCCCTTGTCCACGGCCAGCCCCTCGACCTGGTGGAAGACCGGAGTGTGGGTGGCGTCCAGCTCGTCGGTGCGGAACACACGGCCCGGGCAGGCGATGTAGATCGGCACCTCGCGGGAGAGCATGGTGCGCATCTGCACCGGGGAGGTGTGGGTGCGCAGCACCTGGCGGGAGCCCTGCGGTGCGATGTGGAAGGTGTCCTGCAGGGTGCGGGCCGGGTGGTCCGGGATGAAGTTCAGGGAGTCGAAGTTGAAGTACTCCGCCTCGACCTCCGGGCCGTCGGCGATCTCCCAACCCATGCCGACGAAGATGTCCGCGATCTGCTCGTTGAGGATGGTGATCGGGTGCTGGGCCCCAACCTGGCCGCGGGTGGTGGGCTGGGTGACGTCGATGCGCTCGGCGCGGAGTGCTTCCTGGTTGCGCTTCTCCTCCAGCTCGGCCTTCACCTGGCCGAAGAGCTTCTCGACGCGACCACGTGCCATGTTGACGATGCGGCCGGCGTCCTTGCGCTGATCCTTCGGCAGGGAGCCGAGAGAGCGACGAGCAGCGGGGATCGGAGCGTCGTCGCCGAGGTGCGCGCGGCGGGCCTCAGCGAGTTCCTCGAGGTTCGTGGCGGAGGTAAAGGCCTTCTCGGCGGCTTCGGCCGCCGCCCCCATCGACTCTTCAGAGATTTCTACAGCAGCCTCAGGCGACACTGGCGATTCCGACAACGTGGGCTCCTCGCAACACAACACGTAAAAACGACTATTTCAGGCTACAGCTTAGCAATCTGTGCTTTAGAGGATTCGTAAAGGCACACACTTGCCGCCGTGGCGAGGTTCAGCGATTCGGCCTGCCCGCGCATTGGGATACTCACGCGGATATCAGCGAGGTCCAGCCAGTCCCCGAGCCCGTGTGCTTCGTTGCCGAAGAGCCACGCGGTGGGTTGGGCGAGCATGCCATTGTCGGGGTCGGCCGCCTCGTGGAGGGTGACGTCTCCGTCCGCTGCGGTGGCGAGGATCTGGAACTCCGCCTCGTGGAGCTTCTCGACGACCTCCACCACCGAGGTGTTGCGCGCGACCGGGAGGTTGAACAGGCTTCCCGCGGAGGCACGCACCGCCTTGCCGCCCTGCGGGTCCACGGTGTTTCCGGCGAAGAGAACTCCCCCGGCGCCGAAGGCATCCGCCACGCGGATGATGGTTCCCGCGTTGCCCGGTTCGTTCGTCTCGACGGGCACGGCAATCAGCGGGCTGTTCTTGACGGCACTGGCGATGAGGGCGCCGTCGTCAACCATTTGGTTCGCGCAGAGGGCGAACAGGCCGGTGTGGGTGACCGTCTCAGAGAGGTGGTCGGCGGCGCGCTCGGTGATGAGGTGGACGTGGGTGCCCGTGACGTCCTGGAGGAAAGGAAAGCGCTCCCACGCAGCCTCGGTGACGTACAGGTCGAGAACCTTGCCGCGCGCGAGCGCTGCGGTGACCGCGTTCTCCCCCTCGGCGAGGAAGCGGCCGGTCTTGCGCCGGGTGGCGGCGCGGTGCAGCTTGGCGGCGTTGACGATGCGGGGCGTGCGTTCGGTGAACATCTCCATGGCTTCACAGCCTAGTCGGGTCGCAGCAGGGCAAAGATTGTGGTGCCCCGCTACCGGCGCTAATTTTACTGCCCGCCTCCCCACTGGCTGCCTTTCCTGGGTCTCCACCGCTGCGTACCCGGCCTTCTCGCCACGCGGGGTGCGGGGTGCAAGCATGAAAAAACCGCCCCCGATGCGGTGTGCATCGAAGGCGGTGGGAGGCTTCACGCCTCGGGGAGCTTTAGGAAGCTGCCGGTGCGTTGACGTCCTCCGGCAGAGCAGCCTTAGCAGCCTCGCACAGTGCGGTGAAGGCAGCAGCGTCGGAGACAGCCAGCTCGGCCAGGACCTTGCGGTCGACCTCGATCTCGGCCAGCTTCAGGCCCTGGATCAGGCGGTTGTAGGTCATGTCGTTCTGACGAGCAGCGGCGTTGATGCGCTGGATCCACAGCTTGCGGAACTCACCCTTGCGGGCGCGACGGTCGCGGAAGGCGTAGGTCTTGGAGTGGAGCATCTGCTCCTTCGCCTTGCGGTACAGGCGGGAGCGCTGGCCCCGGTAGCCCTTCGCGGAATTCAGTACTTCGCGACGCTTCTTCTTTGCGTTCACAGAGCGCTTGACACGTGCCACGGTGATACGTCCTTTACTTCAGGTTGTTCTTTAGTATTTCGAGAAAAGGGGGAGGCTTAAGGTGATTAAGCCTTGCCCAGCAGGCGCTTCATGCGCTTGTTGTCGGCTGCGGACACGTCGGTGGTGCCCTTCAGGCGGCGGGTGCGGGTGGACGGCTTGCCCTCAAGGAGGTGGCGGCGGTAGGCGCGCTCGCGACGGAGCTTGCCGGAACCGGTGACCTTGATGCGCTTAGCGGTACCCTTGTGCGTCTTCTGCTTCATTGGTGAAAATCCTCTAGCAACGTTTGTGAACTACTGAGACTACTTCTTGCCCTTGTTGCGGACGGGGCCGAGAACCATCGTCATGTTGCGACCGTCCTGCTTCGGACGGGACTCAACCTGACCGAATTCCTCAACGTCAGCGGCAAGACGCTCCAGGAGGCGGAAGCCCAGCTCAGGGCGGGACTGCTCGCGACCACGGAACATGATCGTGACCTTGACCTTCGAGCCCTTCTCCAGGAAACGAACGACGTTACCCTTCTTAGTCTCGTAGTCGTGGTCATCGATCTTCGGGCGGAACTTCTGTTCCTTGACCACAGTCTGCTGCTGATTACGTCGAGCCTCGCGGGCCTTCTGAGCCTGTTCGTACTTGAACTTGCCGTAGTCCATGATCTTGGCCACGGGCGGCTTGGCGTTCGGCGCGACCTCTACAAGATCGAGGTCTGCTTCATAGGCCAGCTTGCGAGCATCGTCCGTCTTGACAATGCCGACCTGTTCTCCGTTGGGACCGACGAGTCGGACCTCGGGGACTCGAATTCGGTCGTTGATGCGAGCTTCAGCGCTGATGTGAACTCCTCAGTAGCAGTAGTAAGTGATCTTTACCGCAACTGCTTGTGAAGCCCTGAAAAATCCCCCGCGCCGGAGCGCCCAAATGAAAGCCCCTTCAATCATGTGGAAGAGGCTGCGAGCATAAAGCTTCGCTTTGGACCCGAGCCCAGCCAGTGACGGCGGTCTAAGGTGGGAGAAAAAGAACTCCACTTGCAGCTTGTCGACACACGACAAGCGGTAGTGCTCATGAATATAGCACGCAGATCTTAGGCGGGCAACATGGGCGCGAGGTATGTCGCGGTATGGGAGCCGTCGACCTTCGCCACATCCTCCGGGGTCCCCTGGGCCACGACCGTGCCGCCACCCGAGCCACCCTCCGGACCCATGTCGATGATCCAGTCCGCGGACTTGATGACATCCAGGTTGTGCTCGATGATCAGCACCGTATTGCCCTTGTCCACCAGTCCCTGCAGGACCAGCATGAGCTTGCGAATGTCCTCAAAGTGCAGGCCAGTGGTCGGCTCGTCGAGGATGTAGATCGTCCGCCCGTTGGAGCGCTTCTGCAGCTCGGCTGCGAGCTTCACGCGCTGCGCCTCCCCGCCAGACAGCGTGGTGGCCGCCTGGCCGAGGCGCACGTAACCCAGACCAACATCCACGAGCGTGTTCAGGTAACGCGCGATC
Organism: Corynebacterium sp. MSK039; assembly: GCF_030232315.1. Classification (NCBI taxonomy): domain Bacteria; kingdom Bacillati; phylum Actinomycetota; class Actinomycetes; order Mycobacteriales; family Corynebacteriaceae; genus Corynebacterium; species Corynebacterium sp. MSK039. The sequence goes on along the minus strand of NZ_JASPJL010000006.1, from coordinate 108,432 downwards.
GCGGTGATCGGCTCGAAGAACTCCGCGGCCTCGGAGATCGGCATGTCGAGCACCTCGGCGATGTTCTTGCCCTTGTACTTCACCTCGAGCGTCTCACGGTTGTACCGGGCGCCGTCGCAGACCTCGCAGGGCACGTACACATCCGGCAGGAAGTTCATCTCGATCTTCAGCGTGCCGTCGCCGCGGCAGGCCTCGCAGCGCCCGCCCTTCACGTTGAAGCTGAAGCGCCCGGCCGTGTAGCCGCGCACCTTCGCCTCGGTGGTCTCCGCGAAGAGCTTGCGCACCCGGTCAAAGACACCGGTGTACGTCGCCGGGTTGGAGCGCGGGGTGCGCCCGATCGGGCTCTGGTCGACCTGCACGAGCTTGTCCAGCTGGTCGAGTCCGCTGACCTTCTTGTGGCGCCCCGGCACCAGGCGGGCACCGTTGAGCTGATTAGCCAGCGACCGCGCCAGAATGCCGTTGACGAGGGAAGATTTGCCCGAACCCGACACACCGGTGATGCAGGTCATCACACCGAGCGGGATCGACACGTCCACCTTCTTGAGATTATTTTCCTGCGCCCCGTGGATCGTCAGCATCCGCTCACTATCGATCTCGCGGCGGGACTCCGGTACCGCCAGTACCCGGCGTCCGGCGAGGTAATCGCCGGTCAGCGAATCCTCGGCATCAGTGATGCCCTTCGGTTCGCCGGAATACACGATATGCCCGCCGTACTCGCCGGCATTCGGGCCGATATCCACCAGCCAGTCCGCCGCACGGATCGTGTCCTCGTCGTGCTCGACGACGATCAGGGTGTTACCCAGGTCGCGGAGGTTCTCCAGGGTCGTAATCAGCCGGGCATTATCCCGCTGGTGCAGGCCAATCGACGGCTCGTCCAACACGTAGAGCACGCCTGCCAGACCCGCACCGATCTGGGTCGCCAGGCGGATGCGCTGCGCCTCGCCACCGGAGAGTGTGCCCGCCGAACGGGACAGGGCCAGATAGTCCAGGCCGACGTCCAGCAGGAACTTCAGCCGCGCCTGTGTCTCGCGCAGCACCGCACCGGCGATCATCTCCTGTCGCTTGTTCAGCGTGAGGTTATCCAGGAACTCGCTCGCCTCGGCGATGGAGAGGTCGGATACGCCCGCAATGGACAGCTCCTTCTCCCCCGAGGCGATGGTCACGGCCAACACCTCCGGCTTCAGTCGCGCCCCCTTACACGTCGGGCACGCCACCTCGCGCATGTAGCTGCGGTAACGTTCCTTCGACCAATCGGAGTCGGTCTGGTCGAGCTTGCGCTTCAGGAAGGGCATCACGCCCTCGAAAGGTGCGTTGTACCGACGCTGACGCCCGTAGCGGTTCTTGTAGCTCACGCTGATCGGGGTGGGGTGCCCCTTCAAGACGGCCTTCTGCTCGGCCTTCGTCAGCTCCGACCACGGGGTGCTCGGGTCGATGTCCAGCTCCTTGGACAGCGCGGTGATGAGCTTGTCGAAGTAGCGCGCGTTCGGGCTGGAGGTCCACGGCGCGATGGCCTTGTTCAGCGGGGCATCCTCGTCCGGGATGACGAGCATCTCGTCGACCTCGAGCTTGGTGCCCAGGCCGTCGCAGGCCGGGCACGCACCGAACGGGGAGTTGAAGGAGAAGGCGCGCGGCTCGAGCTCGTCGAGCTGCAGGGCGTGGCCGTTGGGGCAGGCCATCTTCTCGGAGAAGCGGCGCTGCCGGTTCGGGTCATCCTCGTCGAGGCCGACGAATTCGATGACGACGACGCCGTCCGCGCGGCGCAGTGCCGTCTCGACGGAGTCGGTGAGTCGCTGCTTCTGACTTTCCTTCACCTGGAGGCGGTCGATGACGACGTCGATGTCGTGCTTGACCTGCTTCTCCAGCTGCGGTGGGTCAGTCAGGCGGTGGACCTCGCCGTCGACCCGGACGCGGGCGTAACCTTCCGCAGCGAGTTCCTCGAAGAGGTCGACGAATTCGCCCTTGCGGGTGCGCACGACCGGCGCGAGGACCTGGAACTTGGTGCCGGCCTCCATGGCCATGATCTGGTCCACGATTTCCTGCGGGGTCTGCCGCTGGATCACCTCGCCGCACTTCGGGCAGTGCGGGGTTCCGGTGCGGGCGAAGAGCAGGCGCAGGTAGTCGAAGATCTCGGTCACGGTGCCGACCGTGGACCGCGGGTTGTGGTTCGTCGACTTCTGGTCGATGGAGACCGCCGGCGAGAGGCCTTCGATGAAGTCGACATCCGGCTTGTCGAGGCGACCGAGGAACATGCGGGCATAGGAGCTGAGGGACTCGACGTAGCGCCGTTGCCCCTCAGCGAAGATGGTGTCGAAGGCCAGCGACGACTTCCCGGAACCGGACAGTCCCGTGAAGACGATCATTTTGTCCCTCGGCAGCTCGAGGTCCACCCCCTTGAGGTTGTGCTCGCGTGCACCGCGGACCAAAAGCTTCTCTGCCACTCGTCCTCCTGTTTGGCTTTGTCCCTGAGCCGCGCCTGGGTGGCGCGGGCTCAGGATGAGTTCATTCCCACTGTACGACAAGTAGATATGCTCGAGTTCATGCATATGTCACAGGTCAGTGAGTTCGGACATCTTTCCAACCCCCGAGATGTCGAGATTATTTCCACGGATGCCACGATCGTGGCGCGCACCTCAGTTGGCGAGATGGATAACAACGTCTACCTCATCGCCAGCGGCGGCAATGCGCTGCTCATTGACGCGGCTACGGACGCTGAGCACATCCTGGCCCTGGCGGATCAGCTGCGGGTGACCATCACCGACGTCCTCACCACCCACCAGCATGGCGACCACGTGCAGGCGCTGGAGGAGGTTCTGGCGGCAACGGGTGCGCGTCACCACGCACCACGCAAGGAGGCCGCTAACCTGCCAGCCCCGGCCGATGAGGTCTACGGCAACGACGAAGGGACCCCGGAGCTGCTGCGTTTGAAGGGTAACTGCTCGGAGTTGAAGATGACTGCGGTGGAGCTGCGGGGCCACACCCCGGGCGGCATCGCCGTGCACGTGGAACTGCCGGAAGACGCCCCACGCGTGTTCGTCGGGGATAGCGTATTCCCAGGCGGGGTCGGCAAAACGAACTCCCCGGAGGAGTTCCAGCAGCTGCTCTCGGACGTCACGCAGCGGGTGTTCAGCCTGCCCGACGGTACGCGGCTGCACCCCGGCCACGGCGACAGCACCACCGTCGGAGACGAGGCCCCGCACGTCGAGGAGTGGGCCGAGCGGGGCTGGTAATCCCGCGAAACGCGCAGCTGGCGCCCGGCCACTCGCGTAGACTTGATCCCCTAACGCTGGATAAAACTCCAGCTATCTTGCTACCCACACCGAAGGAGTCTTCATGCTTCGCAAGATCGCCCGTCCCCTGATGGCTTCGGCATTCATCGCCGATGGTGTCCAGATGGTGAAAAGCCCGCAGAATCACGCGAAGAACGCCGAGGTTGTGACCGGCACCCTGCGCAAGGTTCTGCCGCCGCAGGCCGCTGGCCTGCTGCCACGTGACCCGGAAACCAACGTGCGCATCGCGGGTGGCACCAAGATCGCCGCCGCTGCCCTGCTGGCCCGCGGTAAGGCGCCGCGCCTGGCCGCCGCAGCGCTCGCAGCCGCACACCTGCCTGCGATCCTGACCCGCCACGACATCAAGAACGTCGCCGGCAAGGGCGGCCAGAACACCCAGCTGACCACCCTCCTGGCGGACGTCGGCCTGCTGGGTGGCCTGTTGATCGCCGCCGAGGACACTGCCGGCAAGCCGGGCCTGGCATGGCGCGCGCAGCAGGCGCTGCCGGGCAAGTCCCAGCAGCAGGAGATGCTCGCCACCGCGCAGGACTACGCCAGCGACTTCTCCGAGAAGGCCCGCGAGCTGGCTTCTGAGGCCTCGGACAGCATCTCCTCTGCAGCGAGCGCTGTGAGCGACTACGTCGACGAGCACTCCGACGAGTGGCGCGACACCGCCTACCAGGTGCGCGACCAGGCGAGCGCGTATGCTGAGACCTTTGCTGAGGAGCTGCAGGACAGCACGAAGGGCCTGTCCAAGAAGGCAAAGAAGGCCAAGAAAAAGGCAAAGAAGCTCAAGTAAGCCCGTTGCACCGGAGGTAGATTGACCAGCCCCGCATCTCGCGGCACCACGAATAATGCCGACCGCTCGCTCGCAGAGGCCATCGCGAGCGAGCAGGACCATCTCGATGACCTGCTGGCTGAGGTGGACGCCACAACCGCCACGCTGAAGAAGCGACTGGCCAGTGTCCGAGCCACAGCAGATATCGATGACCCGCAGGGGCTGATGCGCCGCGACCGCGAGATCCAGGACATCTCGCAGCGACTGGATAACCTGTCCATCGCGGAGATCGGACTGATGTTCGGCCGCATCGACGTGGCCGATGAGGAGCCAGAGAATCCGGTGCCCGGCTCCCCCGATCTGGACCGCCGCTATATCGGGCGGCTGGGACTGCACACCCGCGACGATGAAATGCGCACCCTCCTGATGGACTGGCGCGCACCGATGGCCCGCCCCTTCTACCTCGCCACCACCCTGCACCCAGATGGGGTGCACCTGCGCCGCCACATCAAGACTCGCGGGCGGAAGGTGACCCACGTCGCCGATGAGCGGCTCACCACCCGCGGCGAGGACCAGACGTCCTTAACTGAAAAGACGACGTCCGCGGCGGGAGGGGTGGCTCAGGAGGCCGCGCTGCTGGACGCGGTGAACGCGGCCCGCAGCACGCGGATGGGCGACATCGTGGAGACCATCGCCGCGGAGCAGGACGCCATCATCCGCAGCGAGCACCGCTCCGTCACCGTCGTCCAGGGGGCGCCGGGGACCGGGAAGACCGCTGTCGCGCTGCACCGGGCGGCCTACCTGCTGTACACGTGGCGCGAGCAGCTCGCGAAGACGGGCGTGCTCATCGTCGGCCCGAATGCGCGCTTCCTGGACTACATCTCGCAGGTGCTGCCCTCCCTGGGTGAGACCGGCGTGGTGCTGGCGACCCCGGGCACGCTCCTGCCGGGGGTGAAGACGCGGCCCGAACCGAGCCTGCTGGCCCGTGAGGTCAAGGGCAGCGCGGAGATGCTTCATATCCTGAAGCTGGCGGTGCAGTCCTGGCAGCAGGTGCCGGAGCAGCCGCGCGATTTCATGGTAGATGGCGTGGCCGTGGAGTTGAGCCCGAAGATGGTCCGCGCCGCCCGCACCCGGGCGCGACGTAGCCGCAAGCCCCACAACCAGGCCCGGCCACTGTTCGTGGATCATGCGATCAGTTCCCTGGCGGATGCGTTGGCGCAGACGATCGGGCGCGACCCCCTCGGCGGAGAGAACTTGCTGACCGCGGAAGACCGCACCAGCCTGCGCGATGACCTGCGCGAGGAGCCCGCGGTGATGGCAGCGTTGGACGAGTTCTGGCCGGAACTCACGCCGGAGCAGGTGCTGGCCGACCTGTACGAGCATGCCGAGGAGATCGCCTCGGAGTACGACGAGGACACGATCCGCGGGCTGCAGGCCACCCCGCCGGTGGAGCTGGACGGTGGCCAGATCCTGTGGACTGCCGCAGATGCGCCGCTGCTCGACGAACTGGCGGACATGCTGGGCATCATCGACGACGAGGCGGCCGAGAAGGCGGAGCGTGAGGAGTGGCTGGCGAAGATCGCGGAGGCCCAGGACGCGCTGGACATCCTCACGGGCTCGGCGACCCAGGACTTGGACGATGGCTTCGCCCCGGAGATCCTCATGGCCTATGACGTCATCGACGCCGAGCAGCTAGCGGGTCGCCAGCGAGTACGCGACGCGCGCAGCACGGCGCAGCGTGCCGCCCAGGACCTGCGCTGGGCCTTCGGCCACGTCATCGTGGACGAAGCCCAGGAGCTTTCGGAGATGGACTGGCGGATGATCTTCCGCCGCTCCCCCAACCGGTGGATGACCGTGGTTGGTGATCCGGCACAAACGGGAAACCCGGCGGGTGTGACCTCCTGGGGCGAGACCCTGGCTCCTTATGTGTCGGATCGCTGGGAGCTGAAGGAGCTCAGCGTGAACTACCGCACGCCGCAGGACATCGCGGACGTGGCCAATCAGTTGCTCCCCGAGATCGCCGCGGATCAGGAGCCCGCGATCGCGCTGCGCGGCACCGGCACGGGTGTGGCTTATGCGGCGCGGGCGGAGCTGGCGGGCGCGCTGCCCGAGATCGCGCGGCGGGCCGGCGAGGGCCTGGTGGGGATCATCACCAGCGATGCGGACCTTGAGTGGGCACGCGGGAAGGTGACTGCGGCCTTGGGCGATGCGCTGGGCTCTGACCTGGTCGGCATCGACGCGGAGGTGCTGGTGGTCAGCACCGCCGAGGCGAAGGGCCTGGAGTTCGACGAGGTCGTGCTCATCGAGCCCGCCGCGATCGTCGCTGCCTCCCCACAGGGACTGCAGGACCTCTACGTGGCAATCACCCGTGCGACCCAGGGTTTGAGCGTGTTCGCGGACCAGCCACTGCCCTGGGATCAGGGTTAAGCGCGCAGGTCAGGTTCTTTTTAGCGCGGCGGCGCGCCCACTCGCTCAACAATTTCTTAAAAGGCTCTCAACTGGCTATAATCTCATTCAATCCACTCACCCGCTCCTCTCACCGGAGCCAGCACTTTAAGGAATGAGCATGAAGCGCAAGCTCGCCGTCGCCACCGCCACGGTCCTCTCCCTCGCCTTCCCCACCGCCATCGCCAACGCGGCGCCGAGCCCGACCACCGGCGTGGAGCTAGTCAACGGGAAGGACCAGTTCGGCAACACCCGGGCAAAATTTAATATCAACGAGGGCAACACGGTCGGCCTCCCGGCGTTGAAGGAACTGCGCAGTTGGGCATGGGACCAGAACCCACTCTTCCGCGGTTATGACCACGAGGGATTCGGAAAAGGCACTCGCCTGCAGGACGTAGCCCGAGCAAACGGCATCACCACGAAGGATGAGTACCTCAACATCGCCACTCATAGCGACCTTCACTGGATCGCAGTGCAGCGCGCGATGGAGACCAGCACCAAATTCGACCATGTTCGTCCAGACGGCAGCTCCCCTAGAACGGCGACGCGCAACGGGGTAACCCCTGCCATCGAGTCCCTTTCCGCAGGAACACCGCTGCGCGACGCCATCATCAACGGCTGGGGCAAAAGCGAGGTGAAGAAGCTGAATAACAATGGCGGCGTGTGGGCTGGAGGGACTGGTCACGCGATTCACATCCTCCACCCAAGGCACAAGGTCTGGGGCTTCGGCCAGGTGACTGTCCCCGGTAGCAAATACCGCGTCTACAGCACCGCCGTGCACGCCGACATGGCGCTCCAGGACGCCGACGGATTCGGCAAAAACTACACAAATACGGGCAACAACAACCCGAACAACCCCCCAGCAATGGATAGCTCCTCGGGATCCGATATCGGGAAGATCATCGGCATCATCCTCGGTGTCGTCTCGATCCTGGGCAGCATCTGGATGGCGATCCAGCAGTTCCTGCCGCGCTAAGCTGGCAGCCTCTGCATAAGCGTGAACCCCGCGGAAAATTTTCCGCGGGGTTCTTCGCTACCTTGCCCCTAGCGTCCGCGCGCTGGCGGCGAGTCCGATGCGAGCGCTGGCACGGCGCGTCTAAGGATCCGGTTGCGCGCCTAGCCGACGGTGTGGACGATCATCACGTCGCAGTCGGACTGGCGGGCCACATCGGCCGGCACGGAACCCAGCAGGCGGCCGGTGAGGGAGTTAATCCCCCGGTTACCCACCACGAGCAGGTCGGCTTTCTCCTCCGTCACCACGGCCATGAGCGCGTCCACCGGGGCGCCCTCCCGGAGTACGGCGCGCACCTTCTCTGCCCCTTCCTCGCGGGCGACCTCCATCGCGGAGCCCAGTACCTCCTCAGCGTGCCCGTCCCCCACGACCGGCGAGGACTCATCCCGGCGCGAGGCCTGGGCGTCAGCCTCCTTGGCGAAGTACGCCGACGCGAGCACCAGCTCCGAGCTAAAAGCCGCTGCGATTCCCGCCGCACGCCGGACGGCGAGGTGGGAGGATTTGGAGCCATCAGTGCCAACGACGATTTTTGAGAACATGCTCTTCATTCTATAGGCCAGCTTCCTTCATGCCCCGAAGTTCCTTATTCAGGTCCGCAATTTCATCACGCAGCCGACCGGCCAGCTCGAATTTCAGCTCTCGTGCGGCTTCCTTCATCTGCGCGGTGAGGTCTTCGATGAGCTTTTCCAGCTGTGGGCGGGCCATGTCGCCGCGGTCTTCCGCTCGGCCGAAGGTGGCCATGTCCCCTTCCACGCCGGTCGATGTGGACCCAGCGACCTCGCTGCCCGGCTCGCCGTAGCCTTCGGAGAATTCCTCGACCTGGTCCAGGATGTCGGCGATCTTCTTGCGCAGTGGCTGGGGGTCGATGCCGTGTTCCTCGTTATAGGCGATCTGCTTCGCCCGGCGCCGCTCTGTCTCGTCGATCGCGTTGCTCATCGACTCGGTGATGTTATCGGCGTACATGATGACCTCACCGGAGACGTTTCGGGCGGCACGGCCGATCGTCTGGATCAGTGAGCGGGTGGAGCGCAGGAAGCCTTCCTTATCCGCATCCAGGATCGCGACCAGGGAGACCTCCGGCAGGTCGAGGCCCTCGCGCAGCAGGTTGATGCCCACCAGCACGTCGAACTCCCCGAGGCGTAGCTGCCGCAGCAGCTCCACGCGCTTGAGGGTATCGATATCCGAGTGCATGTAGCGCACCCGCACGCCGTGTTCCAGCAGGTAGTCGGTGAGGTCCTCGGCCATGCGCTTGGTGAGTGTGGTGACGAGCACGCGCTCGTCCTTGTCCGTGCGCTTGCGGATCTCCTCGATGAGGTCGTCGATCTGCCCCTCCGTGGGGCGCACCTCCACCTTCGGGTCCACCAGGCCGGTTGGGCGAATCACCTGCTCCACGAACTCGCCCTGGGCCGCGGCGATCTCGTAATCCCCCGGGGTGGCGGACATGTACACGCACTGGCCCTTGCGGTCGTCGAATTCTTCCCAGGTCAGCGGCCGGTTATCCAGCGCACTCGGCAGGCGGAAGCCGTGCTCGACCAGGTTGCGTTTGCGGGACATGTCGCCCTCGAACATGCCGCCGATTTGCGGCACCGTCACGTGGGACTCGTCGATGATCGTGAGGAAGTCCTCCGGGAAGTAGTCGATCAGCGTCGCCGGGGCACTGCCGGCGGGTCGGCCGTCGATGTGCCGGGAGTAGTTCTCGATGCCGCTGGTGAAGCCCACCTGCTGGATCATTTCGAGGTCGTATTCCGTGCGCATCCGCAGCCGCTGCGCCTCCAGCAGCTTGCCGCGGTTCTCCAGGTCCTCCAGGCGCTCTGCCAGCTCCTCCCGGATGGCCTGCATCGCTTTTTCCATCCGCTCCGGCCCAGCGACGTAGTGGGTGGCCGGGAAGATGCGCAGTTCATCCACTTCGCGGATCACGTCGCCGGTCAGCGGGTGGATGTAGTAGAGCGCGTCGACGTCGTCCCCGAAGAACTCGACGCGGACGGCGAGCTCCTCGTAGGCCGGGATGATGTCCACCGTGTCGCCCTTCACGCGGAAGGCACCGCGGGTGAAGGAGACGTCGTTGCGGTCGTACTGGATGTCGACGAGCAGGCGGAGGAACTGGTCGCGGTCGACTTCCTCGTCCACCCGCAGGACGACGGAGCGGTCCAGGTAGGACTGCGGGGTGCCCAGGCCGTAGATGCAGGACACGGAGCTGACGACGACCACGTCGCGGCGGGACAGCAGCGCGGAGGTCGCGGAGTGGCGCAGGCGCTCGACGTCATCGTTGATCGAGGAGTCTTTCTCGATATAGGTATCGGTCTGCGCGATATAGGCCTCGGGTTGGTAGTAGTCGTAGTAGGAAACGAAGTACTCCACCGCGTTATTCGGCAGCAAGGAGCGCAGCTCGTTGGCCAGCTGCGCGGCGAGGGTCTTGTTCGGCGCCATGACCAGGGTGGGGCGCTGCTGCTGCTCGATCAGCCAGGCTGCGGTCGCCGACTTACCGGTACCGGTCGCGCCCATGAGGACGACGTCGCGTTCGCCGCGGTTCAGCCGTTCGTCGAGTTCCGCGATGGCGGCTGGCTGGTCGCCCGCGGGTTCGTACTCGCTGATGACCTCGAATTTGGCATCGCTGCGCTCGACCTCCCCCACGGGGCGGAATTCGGAGTAGGACAGCTCGGGACGCTCTGCTGCAAAAGCCATGTGTCTATCCTAGGCAGCCCGCGCGGTGGGCAGCCACCGGGCGACCTGGCCGCAGCGCTAGAGCTGGTCTAGGCGCGGGTCATTGCCGGCCTCGCCGCGGGGCTACTGCGCTGCGAGTCGCGGGGCGACGACCTGCTCCCAGAAGGTATCGACCTGTTGCAGGAGCTGATCCCGGGTTCCGGAGTTATCCACCACGGAGTCCGCGGCGGCAAGCCGCTCTTCACGGCTGATCTGGGCCGCGATGCGCCGGCGGGCGTCGTCCTCGTCCAGGCCGCGGGAGTTGACGAGGCGGTCGATGCGGATCTCGTCTTCCGCGTCGACGACGAGCACGTGGTCCATCTTCTTGTACTCGCCGTTTTCGATGAGCAGCGGCATGTCGTAGACCAGCACCGGCACGTCCTCGGTGCGGGCCTGGGCGAAACGTTCGAGGGTGCGCTCCCGGATGCGGGGGTGGGTGATGGAGTTCAGCTTCTCGGTGGCCTCCGGGGTGGCGAAGGCCTGGCGGGCGAGCTCGGCACGGTTGAGGGTGCCGTCCGCGTTGAGCACCCCGTCGAAGGCCTCGGCCAGCTCCGCAAGAGCTGGTTCGCCGGGTTCGACGATCTCGCGGGCGATCTTATCGGCGTCGACAATCCGGGCACCGAGGGTCTTCAGCCGACTGGCGACGGTCGTTTTCCCGGATCCGATGCCACCGGTGAGTCCGATGAGAAACATTGCTTCAATCCTAAGAGCTCAGCAGCAGGCGATTAGCCGACTGCAGGCACTGTGCCCACGAGACGGTCACGTTGGTGTAGTCCACGCGCAGCTGATTTGCCGTATAAAAATCACCGTCGGTCACTGCCTGCTGCCACTGGCCAGCAATCTCGTCCGATTGGGCCTTGAGCTTCTTGCAGTTCTTCGGGTTGAGCATCAACGATCCGCCCGAACCCGCAGTGGGGCGTTCGATGTCTGGGAGTGGTTGGGCTTCCTCAGCCTGTGCCGGTGCTGCCCCGCCGGCGATACCTGCCGAGAGAGCGAGAGCTGCAGCCAGCGCAACGGTGGCGCGTTTCCGAAAAAGATTCATGCCCCTAAAGCTACATCACTTGAAGATCCCCGTTGTGATTGAATTAACACCATGACTGTTCTCTCCGGGCATCGCAGCCCTTCCCCTTTCGCCCGCCGTGGAACCAGGACGGCGTTGCTGGCCGCCGCCCTCGCCACGTCCTCCTTCTCGGTGATGATCGGCTCCGCTGGCACCGCGCACGCCGCTGGGCCGTGCTCGGCCTGGTCCCCCGGCAGCTCCGACACAGCGGCAGCGTTGGGCTCCAGCGGCAGCTCCTCGGGCTCCTCGGCCCCCTCGTGGTTGAAGGGCATCCCCGGCGGCATGCCTTCCTTGACCGGTAACACCACGGCCATGCACATCCTCACCGGTCCCAACGGCCCCGATCAGCTCTCCAAGTTCGGCTTGGCCAGCACGGACCTGGGCTTCATGTGGGACGCCGGCGACGGACGCACGCTCGCTGTGTTTGGGGACTCCTTCAGCTGCGGCCCCCGCGGGGACGGCTGGCATTCGAATGCGATCTTCGAATCGGACGACCGCGACCCGTCCAACGGCATTCACATCACCCGACCGGCCAACGGGGACCGTTCGGACGAGTTCCTCCCGCGTTCGCTGAAGATCGACGGCGTGGAGATGACGGTCATCCCGACCTCCGGCATCGCGATCGACGGCGTGCAGTATGTGGACTTCATGTCCGTGAAAAAGTGGGGAACGCCCGGAAACTGGACCACCAACTACGCGGCCACCGCCAAGTCCACCGACGGCGGAAAGACCTGGACCGTGATGGAGGGCTCCAAGCGAACCAACACCAACCCCTCCACCAGTGATAAGTTGCCCGCGCTGCCCGCCCACGTTCGCGGCGCGGAGAACTTCCAGATGACGGCCTTCGCCGCCCCACCAGCCGAGAGCAACGACCCCTACGTCTACGTCTACGGCACCCCCAACGGGCGTTCGGGGCAGGCTCGGCTCGCCCGCTTCCCGAAGGACAGCTTCGCCCTCTTCCCCGGTGCTGCGGCTCACTCCGACGCCGAGTTCTACACCGGCAGCGGCTGGAGCCCCGCCATGTCGGATGCCGCACCCGTACTCGACGGTAAGGTCTCCGAGCTATCGGTGATGTACCACCCGGAACAGGATGCTTGGCTCGCACTCTACGAGGCGCCGCAGGGCGTGGTGATTAGGAAGGCTGCCTCTCCGGAGGGGCCGTGGAGCACGCCGACGACCCTGGTCTCTCGCGCTCAGATCGGTGACCTCTACGGCGCATTCATGTTCCCCCACCAGGTCGATAAAAACCTCTACTGGGTGGCCACGACGTGGAAGGACTACAACCCGGTCGTGTACAAGACCGACCTGGGTCGCGTGTTCCAGTAGAAGCACCTATTAACGCTCATGGTCTGAGCACGCCGAAGGCGCCCCGCGGGCGAGGAGAATCCTCCGCCGCGGGGCGCCTTCTCTTTCGCTATCGGCGCAGCTGGTTTAGCGCTCGACGATGGCGACGATGCCCTGGCCACCTGCTGCACAGATGGAGACCAGTGCGCGGCCGCCGCCGTTCTCCTCGAGCAGCTTCGCGGTGGTGGCGATGATGCGGCCACCGGTTGCGGCGAATGGGTGGCCAGCGGCCAGCGAGGAGCCCTTGACGTTGAGCTTGGAGCGGTCGATCGCACCCAGCGGCTTGTCCAGGCCCAGGCGCTCGCGGCAGTACTCCTCGGATTCCCAGGCCTTCAGGGTGGCCAGGGTCTGGGAGGCGAAGGCCTCGTGGATCTCGTAGAAGTCGAAGTCCTGGAGGGTCAGGCCGTTGCGCTCCAGCATGCGCGGGACGGCGTAGGTCGGGCTCATCAGCAGGCCGTCCGGGGTCTTGCCGTCGTGGCCGTGCAGGAAGTCCACGGAAGCGACCTCGGAGTCCACCAGGTAGGCACGGACCGGGAGGTTGCGCTCCTTGGCCCACTCCTCGGAGGAGAGCAGGACGGCGGATGCCCCGTCGGTCAGCGGGGTGGAGTTACCGGCGGTCATGGTGGCGGTGGTGCCGTGCTGCGCGGCGTCGCGCTTACCGAAGACCGGCTTGAGCTTGGCCAGCTTCTCCGGGGTGGAGTCCGGGCGCAGGTTGGTGTCACGCTGCACGCCGAGGTACGGGGTGATGAGGTCCTCGAAGAAGCCCTCGTCATAAGCCTTCGCGAGATTCTGGTGGGAGGTCGCAGCGAACTCGTCCTGCTCCTCGCGGGTGATGTTCATCTCGCGGGCGGTGATCGCAGCGTGGTCACCCATGGACAGGCCGGTGCGCGGCTCGCCGTTGCTCGGCTGATCCGGTGCCAGCTGGGCCGGGCGGATGGAGCCGACCAGCTTCAGGCGCTGCTGGGTGGTCTTGGCCTGGGTCAGCTTGATGAGGGTCTTGCGCAGCTGGTCGCCGACCGCCAGCGGGGCGTCGGAAGTGGTGTCCACGCCGGAGCCGATGCCGGACTCGATGCGGCCCGCGCGGATGGCGTCGCCGACGGCGACGATGGCGGCCAGGCCGGTGCCACAGGCCATCTGCATGTCCATGGCCGGGGTGGTGTTGGACAGGGAGGAGCCCAGCACGACCTCGCGAACCATATTGAAGTCGCGGGAGTGCTTCAGGACCGCACCGCCGGTGACCAGGCCGAGCTCTTCGTCCTGGAGGCCGTAGCGGGCGACGAGGCCCTCGATGGCCGCGGTGAGCATGTCCTGGTTGGATGCGTCCGCGTACTCCTTGTTGGAGCGGGCGAAAGGAATGCGGTTGCCGCCGAGGATGGCGACCTTCTTCTGGTTACCGTTCGTCATGATGGTTTTCACTCCGTCTCTAGAATGTGCACCAAAGTTGTGCGTCTCCCAACCGACTATAGAGACGTGCTGGGGCGAGGGTTAGAAAACGAAAATATAAAAATAATTTCACTAGATTTCACCCTCAGTGTGACCCCCGACACCGTAGAGTTGAGATCACGTTCTTAAAAATCTTCTCCGGTCAGCGCGCTGTGCCCGCTAGCCCGCGCCTTATCTGAAGGGGCGCATCCAGCGCGCAGCAAGTTAACGTGACGTGAAGACCGGAAAGCGACAACCCGAAGGAGAATAAGTGTCTAAGACTTCCTCCCAGCACTCCGACCGTTACGGCGAGTTCATCGAGTCCCCGTTCGGCAACTTCCTGGCTGACAAGGTCGGCCTGCCGAAGCCTGAGAAGCTGCGCCGCTACAAGGCCGGCGAGCCAGCACTGCCGGGCCTCGTGCTCGTCGGTGGCCAGGGCCGCCTGATCGACCCGGTCACCTCCCTGCTGGATGCGGACTACGACCTGACCCGCGACTCCGGTGACAGCAAGTACGCCGCCTTCGTTTTCGACGCGACCGGCATCACCAAGCCGGAGGAGCTTCACCAGCTCTTCGACTTCTTCAACCCGGTGATGCGCAAGCTCGCCCCGAACGGCCGCATCGTCGTGCTCGGCACCACCCCGGAGCTTGCCGAGTCCACCGACGAGGCCATCGCCCAGCGCGGCCTCGAGGGCTTCAGCCGCTCCGTGGCCAAGGAGCTGCGCCGCGGCGCGACCGCCCAGCTGGTCTACGTCAGCCCGAAGCTCTCCGGCGACTTCACCGGCCTGGAGTCCACCCTGCGCTTCCTGCTCTCCGGCAAATCCGCCTACGTTGACGCCCAGGTCATCCGCGTCGACGACACCGCAGCCACCGCACCGGCCAACTGGGATCAGCCTTCTGAGGGCAAGGTCGCCGTCGTCACCGGTGCTGCGCGCGGCATCGGAGCCACGATCGCCGAGGTCCTGGCTCGCGACGGCGCGAAGGTCATCTGCGTGGACGTCCCGCAGGCCGGCGACGGCCTGGCCGAGACTGCCAACCGCGTCAAGGGCACCTCCCTGCCGCTGGACGTCACCGCCCCGGACGCTGCCGACAAGCTCAAGGAGCACGCCGAGGCGCGCTTCGGCCAGGGCATCGACATCATCGTCCACAACGCAGGTATCACCCGCGACAAGCTGCTCGCCAACATGGACGACGCACGCTGGAACGCCGTCATGGCCGTGAACCTCATCGCCCCGGTCCGCATCACCGAGGGCCTGATCGCCAACGGTGGCCTCAACGACAACGGCCGCGTCATTGGCGTGTCCTCCATCGCGGGCATCGCCGGTAACCGTGGCCAGACCAACTACGGCACCACGAAGGCCTCCGTCATCGGCCTGGTCAACACCTTCAGCGAGAAGCTGGCGGACAAGAACATCACCGTCAACGCCGTGGCACCGGGCTTCATCGAGACCCAGATGACCGCCGCCATCCCGTTCGCGACCCGCGAGGCCGGCCGCCGCATGAACTCCCTGCAGCAGGGTGGCCAGACCATCGACGTTGCAGAGACCATCGCCTACTTCGCGGCACCGGCTTCCAACGCCGTGACCGGCAACGTGGTCCGCGTCTGTGGCCAGTCCCTGCTGGGCGCGTAAACAAAGCACTGCCCCGCTGACATCTTTTCAACTTCTTAAAGGAGGTTCCTGTGGCTGAGGTTTCCTACAAGGAACTGCCCAAGATTCCGGCTCTCATGGACGAGTACCGGAACGCAGTCAAGGACATTCTGCCGGTCGTCGGGTCCACGCGCTCCGCGAAGGACAACCCGAAGACCGCCTTCGAGGTCCGTGGCGTGAAGATCGACGTTCCGCACCTCGCGGCGTACTGCAGCGCGACGGACCTGCGACTGAGCAACGAGCTGCCGCTGACCTACCCGTACGTGCTCTCCTTCCCCATCGTGATGAAGGTCCTCACGGCTCCGGACTTCCCGTTCGGCGCTGTGGGTGCGGTGCACCTGAATAACGTCATCGAACAGAAGCGGGCGCTGACGGTCGACGACGTCCTGGACATCAAGGTCCACGCCGAGAACCTGCGCGAGCACAACAAGGGCCTGCTCATCGACCTCGTCACCGAGATCACCTCGGGCGGCGAGGTCGTGTGGCGCCAGGTCTCCGGCTTCCTGGCCAAGGGTGCGAAGCTATCGAGCTCCTCCCCGCTGGCAGGTGGTGAGAAGACCGATGGCGTGATCCTGCCGATCACCGAGCTGGCGGATCCGCGCCCGACCGCGAACGTGCGGGTCACCCCGTCCCAGATCAAGGACTACGCGGAGGCTTCGGGAGATAAGAACCCGATCCACGTCTCCGGCGTGGGTGCGAAGGCCTTCGGCTTCCCGGCGGTCATCGCGCACGGCATGTGGTCCGCCGCTCGCCTACTGGCCACGCTGGAGGGAGAGATCCCGTCCGCGGCGCGCTACACGGTGCAGTTTGCTAAGCCGGTGACCCTGCCGGCCAATGTCGCGGTCTTTACCGAGAAGGCTGCCAACGGCGACTGGGACGTCCAGCTACGCAAGGCATCCAAGCTGGACACGGTCCACGCAGTGGCGAAGATCGAGCAACTCTAAGCCACTCGCTGTAACACTCCCCCTTTCGGCCGGTTCGCGTTCTCCGCGGGCTGGCCGAAAGCCTTTTGTTGGCCGCGAACTACCATGAGAATCATGGAGCAGGTACAGCAGGCCTTCTACGAGCAAATCACGATCGACCCAGCCCGCATCCCCATCGTCATCCTCTCGGCGCTGGCGATCTACCTCTTTTTCCTGATCCTCGTGCGACTGTTCGGCGTCCGCATCATGACGAAGATGAATGCCTTCGACGCGGTCGTCCTGGTCATGTTCGGCGCGGTCTCGGGCCGCGTGGTCATCGGGCACCCGCCGACCCTTGCCGCGGGGGCGATCGGACTGTTCACACTCATGCTGCTGGAGGCGATCTTCGGAGCAGCGCGCAAATCCACCGCCGTGAGCCGCGTCTTCGACGAGGACCCCCAGGCCGTCTTCGCGCACGGCCAGTACCTGGACCGGCAGCTGCGCCGCACCCACGTCTCCCGCGACGACCTGCGGATGGTCATGCGCCGCGCCGGAGTGGCAACGCCAGCGGACGTCCAGCTCATCATTCTGGAGCCCACCGGCGAGATGACCGTCTACAAAGTCGGCATCGTGATCGACCCGGAGATGCTGCGCGGGGTTGCGGGGCTCCCCTCAGGGTTTACGCAGCACGATCGCGAGAATCACTAGGGCGATACCGGCCAACTCCGTGAGGCTGATCCACTGCTTCAGCGCCACCGCACCCACCAGGGGCGCCACGGTCAGCAGTACGCGGGAAGAGCCCTGGTGAGAAAGCGATCCGAACATGCCGTTGGTCCTATCCAGCAGCTTCTATGCACAAAGAAGGGCCCGCACCGTGTGGTGCGGGCCCTTACTTTCAGCGCTCTAGCGGGGTGATCTCAACTCCGCCGGAGCCAGGTAGTGCGATTTACTCGCCGCCGGCCAGCTTCTCGCGCAGAGCAGCCAGCTGCTCGTCGGAAGCCAGGGTGCCAGCGTCCTCAGCCGGAGCCTCGGCAGCCTTGGTCTCGGCGCCGGACTCGGAGGAATAGCCGCCCTCGCCGTTGGCAGCAGCCTCTGCAGCTGCGGCGCGGTGGCGCTCGATCTGAGCTGCGTGCAGACGGTGGCGACGCTCGGACTCAGCGTAGCGAGCCTCCCAAGCCTCACGCTGCTCGTCGAAGCCCTCGAGCCACTCGTTGGTCTCCGGGTCGAAGCCCTCTGGGAAGATGTAGTTGCCCTGCTCGTCGTAGGAGTCGGCCATGCCGTACTTGGACGGGTCGAACTCCTCGGTGAAGTCCTCGTCAGCCTGCTTCAGGGACAGGGAGATACGACGACGCTCGAGGTCGATGTCGATGACCTTGACCATGACCTCTTCGCCAACGTTGACGATCTGGTCCGGAACCTCGACGTGGCGCTCGGCCAGCTCGGAGATGTGAACCAGGCCCTCGATACCCTCCTCGACGCGGACGAATGCGCCGAACGGAACCAGCTTGGTGACCTTGCCCGGAACGATCTGGCCGATCGCGTGGGTGCGGGCGAAGACGCGCCATGGGTCTTCCTGCGTTGCCTTCAGGGACAGGGAGACGCGCTCGCGGTCCAGGTCGACGTCCAGAACCTCGACGGTGACCTCGTCGCCGACGGTGACGACCTCAGACGGGTGGTCGATGTGCTTCCAGGACAGCTCGGAAACATGGACCAGGCCGTCAACGCCGCCGAGGTCAACGAATGCACCGAAGTTGACGATGGAGGACACGACGCCCTTGCGGACCTGGCCCTTCTGCAGCTGGTGCAGGAACTCGGAGCGGACCGCGGACTGGGTCTCCTCCAGGTATGCACGGCGGGACAGCACGACGTTGTTGCGGTGCTTGTCCAGCTCGATGATCTTGGCCTCGATCTCCTGGCCGATGTACGGCTGCAGGTCGCGGACGCGGCGCATCTCGACGAGGGAAGCCGGCAGGAAGCCACGCAGACCGATGTCCAGGATCAGGCCGCCCTTGACGACCTCGATGACGGTACCGGTGACCGGCTCGTCGTTCTCCTTGAGCTGCTCGATGGCGCCCCAAGCGCGCTCGTACTGGGCACGCTTCTTGGACAGGATCAGGCGCCCCTCCTTGTCCTCCTTGGTGAGGACCAGAGCGTCGATCTCGTCGCCAACCTCGACAACCTCATTCGGGTCGACGTCGTGCTTGATGGACAGCTCACGGGACGGGATTACGCCCTCGGTCTTGTAGCCGATGTCCAGCAGGACCTCGTCGTGATCGACCTTGACGATGGTGCCCTCGACGATATCGCCATCATTGAAGTACTTGATGGTCTCATCGACGGCGGCGAGGAAATCCTCAGCGGAGCCAATGTCGTTGATGGCTACCTGAGGGACGTTGTTGGTTGGCATATGGAAGTGTTCTCCGAAACGGAAATCAAATAGAAATGGACAGGGTCAAACTGCGCCTTTCGACGCGTAACGTACTGAAGGTTACACGAGAGGCTTTAGCTGCACAAACACCTGTTTTGCAAATTCCTCGGTCGTGGCAGGACGACGCGCCCCTTGCGCCTCACTCGCCACAGCAGGCTCATCAGTCACAGGCGTTGCGGTCTCGGGGTCTGCTGCGGCAGCCTCGCGGAGCAGATCAGCAGTCGGTGCCTTGATTACTGCCTCGCGTACCGCGCCTTCCAGAAGCTCCGCAGCTTGCGGATAACCCAAGGAGTCGAGCATCTGCGCGGCGGAGTTCATGATGCCCGCCGGGTTGGCGATGCCCTGCCCCGCGATATCCGGGGCGGAACCGTGCGCCGCCTGTGCCATGACCTGCGACTCGCTGGCGTTGATACTGCCCGCAATCCCCAGCGAACCACCCAGCCCACCGGCCAGGTCGCTCAAGATATCGCCGAACATGTTCTCGGCCACGATCGTTGCATAGCGCTCCGGGCGGGTCACCAGCTCCGCGCACAGGGCGTCGATATGAACGGGCTGAACCTCGACCCCGAACTCTTCCACGCAAGCCTTCGCCTCGGCGACGTAGCGCCCCGAGGTCTCGGTCAGCACGTTGGACTTGTGCGCCACCGTGAGCACCCCGTCGCGGGCGGCGGCGATGGCGGCGGCGCGACGGACGATGCGGCGGATCTTAGTCTGGGTGAAAACGCCGATCGCGAGGGAGACTTCACCGTTGACCGTGACATCGCCGCTGCCCACCAGCATGTTGCGGTCGGCGTACATGCCCTCGGTGTTCTCCCGGACGATCACCACATCCAGATCCGGGTGCACCGCCCCTGGCACGCCACGCACCGGGCGAATATTCGCCCACAGGTCCGCCTGCTTGCGCAGATGAGCAGAAGGATTGAGCTGGCCCGCCACGCTCGGCGGATAAGACACATTGTCATGGGGACCCAAGATCCAGCCGTCCAAGCCAGTGATGGTCTCCCACGTCTCTTCCGGCACGACTCTTCCGGTGGCGTCGATCGCCTCGCGGCCCAGCAGCAGCGGCACGAACTCCGGTACCGCCTCCCCACTGACCTGTAGCGCGAGCTCCACCGCCTGCACCGTAGGTGCAACGATCTCCGGGCCGATGCCCTCGCCCTGCCATACTCCGAGACGACAAGTTTCTGTGTTTGTCATGCCCTCCACCCTAGGGCTCGCAGACCGGCCGAGCACAGGGTGTTCACATTATTTTTGCGTGCTGCCCGAACCCGACGTCCTGAAATAAACCCAGCGTGCCTGGTGTCTTTTGCAAGGATTCGGCCGTAAAGTACCTCGGGTGACTGATTACTCTTCGCACTCCGCAGCATCGGAGCAAGCCCCGGCCGACACGGCCGACAGCTCCAGCGGCGTGAGCTTTGACAAGACCAAGCCCTCCGCGCTCACGATCATCCTCAACGCGATTCGCGGCGGCCTGATTGGCCTGGCCGAGCTCGTGCCAGGTGTGTCCGGCGGCACGATCGCGCTGGTGACCGGCGTGTACGAGCGCGTGATCTATAACGCCAACGTCTTCCTCGACGGGGTGAAGACCCTGCCGAAGGGTCGGGCGAAGGCCGGCCAGCGTTTCCGCGACGTGGACTGGTGGCTGCTGATCCCGATGCTCATCGGCATGGGACTGATCGTGGTCCTCATGGCGGGGCCTATGAAGGACTTCGTCACCAACCAGCCAGTCGCAGCGCGTGCCCTATTCCTCGGCATGGTGATGGTCTCTATCGCCGTTCCGCTGCTGATGATCGACTGGAAGAGCTCTTCGGCGAGCTGGGCGAAGGTGCTGCCGGTGATGGGCATCTTCGCGGTGCTGACGTTCTGGGCCACCGGGTTCACCAGCAGCACGCAGCGTGAACCACACCTGATCATCGTGTTCCTCGCTGCAGCGGTCGCGATCTGTGCGCTGGTGCTGCCCGGCGTGTCAGGCTCCTTCTTCCTGCTGGCCGTCGGCCTTTACGAGGCCACGCTCGGCGCGGTGGACGAGCGCAACTTCACCTACCTGGGTGTGTTCGCCCTCGGCGCGCTGACGGGCATCGTGCTCTTCGTCCGCCTGCTGGAGAAGATGCTCAACGAGCACCGCACCGTCACGCTGGCTGCGATGGCCGGTCTGCTGTTGGGAAGCCTGCGCGCGCTGTGGCCATGGCAGGACGACGCCGCTGGTCTGCTCGCCCCGGGCGAGAATGTCGGTGGTGCCATTGTTCTGTTCGTGCTGGGGGCAGCGATCGTGGCTGCGATGGTTGTCGCGGAACGGCGCTTCGGGGGCGACAAAACCGAAGCCACCGCAACGTCCTAGAAGGCGTCTGCAACAAGACGAGAAACCCCACGGTGAATGATTGAACTGATCACCGTGGGGTTTCGCATTGCTGTGGGGATAGCGCCACACGCACGGGGTTGGCGCCACACGCACGTCGCGGCGGCGCTGTGGCGGCGATGCTACAACGCTGGGGCGAAGGCTAGTGCCCGGCGAGATCCCAGTTCTCGCCGTGGCCTGCGGAGACATCCAGGGGGACCCGCAGGCTGGCTGCCGAATCCATGTTCTCCTCCAACAGCTGCTGGATCTGCTCGAGTTCACCGGGCGCGATCTCCAGGACGAGCTCATCGTGGACCTGCAGCAGAACCCGGGACTTGAGATTCGCATTGCGCAGCGCACGATCCACCCGCAGCATCGCGAGCTTGATGATGTCCGCAGCCGTACCCTGAATCGGCGCATTGAGAGCGGCGCGCTCGGCGTTCTCCCGAGCCACCCGGTTCGAGCTGGCCAGCTCAGGCAGGTAGCGGCGGCGACCGTAGAGCGTCTCCGTGTAACCGGTCTCCTTCGCCGCCTCGACGACCTTATCCAGGTAGCGCTTCACGCCACCGAAACGGTCGAAGTAGTTCTCCATGATCCCCTTGGCCTCGCCCGGGCTGATGTCCAGCTGCTGGCTGAGACCGAACGCGGAGAGCCCGTAGACCAGGCCATAGCTGAGAGCCTTGACGCGACGGCGCAGCTCCGGGGTGACCTCGTCCACGGGGACGTCGAAGACTCGGGAGCCGACGTAGTTGTGCAGGTCCTCCCCCGCCCGGTAAGCCTCGATCAGGCCTGCGTCCTCGGAAAGGTGCGCCATGACGCGCATCTCGATCTGCGAGTAGTCGGCGGTCAGCAGCATCTCGTAGCCCTCTCCGACGCGGAACGCGGAACGGATCTTGCGGCCCGCTTCCGTGCGCACGGGGATGTTCTGCAGGTTCGGTTCCGAGGACGACAGTCGGCCGGTCGCCGCTCCCTTCTGGTTGAAGGTGGTGCGGATGCGGCCGTCGCCGTCGATGGCGTTGATGAGACCGTCGATGGTGCTCTTCATCTTCTGGTACTCACGGTGCGCCATGAGGTGGTTGAGGAACGGGTGTTCGGTCTGCTGCTGCAGCTTCTCCAGCTCCGCGGCGGCCGTGGAGTACCCGGTCTTCGTCTTCTTGGTCTTCGGCAGGCCAAAGTCCTCGAAAAGTACCTTCTGCAGCTGCTTGGGGCTGGAGAGGTTGAGCTGATCGTCCTCGGCGAGTTCGCGGGCGGCGGTGACCTCGTCGGCGATCTGGGCTTCGTATTCGGCGGCGAGCTCCTCGAGGGCGGCCTTATCCACCTCGATGCCGTGGGCCTCCATCTCCGCCAGGATGTGGGTCAGGGGCACCTCCATGGAGAAGTAGAGCTCGGCCTGGCCGGCTTCCGTGAGCTCCTGGTTCATGATCCCGACGAGCTCGCGGACCGCCTGGGCACGCTCCAGGCTGCCCGAGTTTTCGGGCAGGTCGCGGCCCGCGTGGCGCTGCAGCACGTCTCCCAGCGACCAGCTGCGCAGGTCCGGGCGGACGAGGTAGGCGGCCACGGAGGTGTCATGCTCCACCCCGTCGAGGGCGAAGCCTTGCTGGCGCAGTGCGTGGAAGCTCTGCTTGGAATCGTGGAACCACTTCGGCGCGCCACGGTCGGCAAGCCAGGTGCGCAGCACCTGCTCGTCCTTCGCATCCAGGGCGGCGAGGTCAAGCTTTAGGCCTTTATTTTCAGCGCTGAGCAGCCCGAGTGTCTCGTCCTCGATGTCCACGGCGAGAGCCTCGGCGACCGCGTCACGCCCCTCCTGGTAGGCGGCGTTCTTCTTCAGCCAGTTGGCAAGTTTGCCGGGGGTCAGATCTTCCTCGGTGATGGGGATGCTCGCGGTGTCCTCGAATTCCACCCCGAGGGTGCGGAAGGTGCGGTTGCGCAGCGTGGTGCCGAACTGCAGCTTCTCGAAGATCGCCAGGGCGTCGTTCGGGTCGATCTCCGCCGGCTTCAGCGTGTCCAGGCTGTCCACCATGTCCAGGTCCCGGACCATTTCGGTGATCTTCCGAGCCAGCTGGACGTCGGCGACATAGGCGCGCAGGTTCTCGCCCACCTTGCCGCGGATGTCGTCCATGTTGTCGATGACGCCGTCCAGGGAACCGTACTTCTGGATCCACTTCTGGGCGGTCTTCGGGCCCACGCCCGGCACGCCCGGCATGTTGTCCGAGGTATCGCCGCGAAGTGCCGCGAGATCCGGGTACTGCTTCGGGGTCACGCCGTACTTCTCTTCCACAGCTTCCGGAGTGAAGCGGTGGAGCTCGGAGACCCCGCGCAGGGTGTAGAGGACGGTGACGTCGTCCTCGACGAGCTGCAGGGAGTCACGGTCACCGGTGCAGATGAGGGTGTTCATGCCCGCGTCATGGCCCTGGGTGGCCAGTGAGGCGATGATGTCGTCCGCCTCGTAGCTCTCCTTATCCAGGGTGGTGATGCCGAGGGCCTTCAAGGTCTCGCGGATCAGCTCGATCTGGCCCTTGAACTCCGGCGGTGTGGATGGGCGCTGCGCCTTGTACTCGGGGAATTCCGCCTCCCGGAAGGTCGGGCCCGAAAGGTCAAAGGCGGCGGCGATGTGGGTGGGCTTTTCCTGTTCCACCAGGCCCAGGAACATCCCCAGGAATCCGTAGACGGCGTTGGTGTGCTGCCCGCCGGTCGTCGAGAAGTTCGCCGCCGGGAGGGCGTAGAACGCCCGGAAGGCAAGCGAATGCCCGTCGAGGAGGAGCAGGGTTTCTTCAGATTTACCACCGGTTGTCATGCCCGCCATCCTACTGAACCGCACCCCGCCCGCTGTTTTGTGCCCACCTGGGCGCTGCCGTATGCTTTGACCTATTGCGCCCCCGTAGCCCAATTGGCAGAGGCAACGGATTCAAAACCCGTCCAGTGTGAGTTCGAGTCTCACCGGGGGCACGTTTTAACCCCGCTGCGACCAGCATGAGCGCCAGGTCGCAGCGGGGTTCTTCTTTTCCGCCACTTCCGCCGGGCAAGGCCAGGGTGGTTAGCGGAACAGCTTCAACAGCAGATATCCGACACCTGCACTCACCCCGATGCAGCCGCCAACCGAAAGATCCGCCCAGACACCAACACCGAGGCCGACGAGTCCCATCGCAACCCCAACCAGTGGCGCGGCGATGAGGAGGGTTCGAGTATTGGAGCACACTCCCACCAAGCCGGCGGCGGGCGCCACGAGCAGAGCGATCGAAAGGATCGTCCCGACGGCAGGGATGAGCGCCACCAGGGTGGCCACAATAAGCGCACTGATGATCCCTTGCGCAAACCTTCGATTGTGGGACACCCCGAATGCTTCAGGGTCGAAGGCGAAGAACACCAGCTTCCGCCAGCCACCCCACAGGATGAGCAGAGTGACTGCGAGCAGCCCGAGGGAAATTCCGATGTCCACCCAATCAACGTTGAGCACGCTACCAACCAGGAAGCTCTCGACCTTGACGGGCAGTGGTGCGAAAAACTTGTTGAGGAAATACCCCAGCGCGAATCCGGACGTCAGCACGATGCCGGCAGCGGCAGAGGGTGTTCCAAATTTCGAGAGTCCGAACAGGGCTCCGATGGGGATGCACATGAGTAATGCGCCGAGGAAAAGCAGCGCCGAGATCCCCGCGAAGTTCAGACCGAGTCCAGCAGCCACGACCACTCCGAGGACTGCCCCGGGGAAGGTGGCGTGGGTGATGGCTTCGGCGAAGAAGACCTGCTTATTGAGTACGGCGAACACACCCACCAGCCCGGCGAGCATTCCGACGGCGATGACCTCGATGATGGGGAGCAGAAGAATATCAAGCATCGCGGCCCACCCCTACCTGCAGCCACCGCACCCCAAGGGCTAAGAAGTAGAAGCCGACGGCGGTGAGTGCGACCACTGCCTGCGGGGACACCGGTCCCAGTGGGACGAGGGCGAGGCCCACCACCCCACTCATGCAGCCGATGAGCACCGAGATCGGAACCATCGTGCGCACCTTCGTCGCCACTAACCGGGCTGCCGCACCGGGCACGATGAGGTAGCCAACCACCAGGAGTACTCCGACCGCACTGGCGGAGGACACGACGATGGCCGCGACGGCGACGTTGATCGCGATGTCAATGACCCACAAGTTGATTCCGCTGGCGGCCGCCGCGACACGGTCGAAGGCAACAAAGACTTGCCGCCGCCACGTCACCGCGATCACCACGAGCGCTACGGCGCACACCATCAGCGCGCTGTTGAGTCGGGAATCCGTGACCTCGAGGAGTCGGCCGAACATCAGCGCCTCCAGCTGCCCCGATTGGTCACCCTTCTTCAGGGAAAGCACCACCCCTAGGGAGAAGAAACTGGTGAGCACCACGGCCACCCCTGGTTCGGATAGCCTCGAGCGGGACACCACCGCCAGGATGACAGCCACCACCAGGGCCAGCGCCGAGGCGGCCGGAATGATCATGTCGATCCCGCCGAACACCGCACCGGCGACGATGCCGGGGAAGATCGAATGCACCATCGCCTCAGCGTTGAACTCGAGGCTGCGCAAATTCACGATCACCCCCACCAAGCCGGAGACCAGTCCTAATGCGAGCAGCAGCACCAGCGGGCGAAACATGAAGGGCGATATCCCCAGCGCGAGTGCTAGATCAACCCACATACAGCGGCACCACCTCGGCACTCGGCCCGAAGACCGACTGCTCAGCGACAATGAGCGTGTAGTCACAGGCCCGTTCTGCCAGGACGAGATCGTGGGTAGAGGCGATGATCGCGGTGCCTTCTTCCTTCAGCTCTTCTAGCAGGTCCAGCAGCATCTCTCGGTTCTGGGAGTCCAGTCCGTTGAATGGTTCATCGAGCAGAATGAGTTCGGTGCGCGCAACGACGGCGCGGGCAAGCAGAACCCGCTGCTGTTGCCCACCGGAGAGGCTGCCAAAGCGCACGTGCGCACGTTCCGCGAGTCCGACCTTTTCCAGGGCCTGGTAGACGCGCTTCTTCTTCCCTCCCAGCGGTTGGAAGGGACGAAGTTCCCGGAGCACACCCATCGCGACGACGTCGAAGGCAGTGACGGGGAAGCTACGATCCAGGTCGGCGACCTGGGGCACGTAGGACAGGCGGGTGGCGTTGACGTCCAACTTCCCACCGACAAGGCGTACCGCCCCCAGAATGCCGCGCAGCACGGTGGTCTTCCCGGAGCCGTTCGCCCCGATCAGCGCGAGCCCCTGACCAGCGTGGAGCCGGGCGTCGAGGTGCTGGACGACGGGCGGGCCACCGTAACTGAACGCGGCGTCCGAAAGCTCAACGATGGGCTGTCCGGAAGATGGAGTGGGCATTACTTCAGGCTCTCAGGAAGGTCGGCGAGCTTGCCATCCCAGGCCTCCACGAGGGTGGTGACGTTGTGAATGATCGAGGAAATGTAGGTCTCGCCAGCGGAGCCTGCGGGGCCCAGGGAGTCACCGTAGAGGGCATCGTCGCCGACGACCGCCTTCACGCCGGCTGCCTTGGCGATGGCTTCGATGGACTTCGAGTTATTGGAATTCTCCGCGAACAGGGCGGTAGCTCCGGACTTCCGCACGGTCTCAGCTGCCTTGCGAATGTGGTCGGCGGTGGCGTCCTGCTGGTCGCTGAAGTCGGAGAGCGCGGCGCCGATGAAGTCGATACCGTACTCCTTGGAGAGGTAGCCAAATGCATCGTGGCTGGTGAACAGGACCGGGTCCTTCACCGTCGCGAAGGACTCGCGCGTCCACTCGTCCAGGTCGTCGAGCTTATCCTGGTAGCTCTTCACACCCTCGGAGATCGCCTTCTTCATCGCTTCGTCGCCGCGCTCATCGGCAATCTTCTCCAGCGCGTAGCCGATGTTCGCCACCTGGACCTTCGCGTTCTTCGGGGAGGTCCAGACGTGCGGGTCGTAGGTGAACTCCGCCTCCTCGCCTGGTTCCTCCGGCGGGAACGGCCAGGGCGCGACGTCCACCTGCTCGATCCCGCGGTCGATCTTGTAGTCACCGTTGGCAGCGTCCTCGATCTGCTTCGGCTTCTCCTTCACGTCGGAAGCGGTGAGCACGCCGGTGGTGACCAGCATGTTTCCCTTGAAGCCGGAGGATTCGATCGCGTTGGAGAGGAAGTGTTCCAAGTCGACGCCGTTGACGAGCAGGAGTTCTGCTTCCGAGGTCGCCTTGAGCTGCTCGTGGGTCATCTCGAGCTCGTGAGCGCTCGCATTGGGCGCCAGCAGGCAGGTGAGATCAACCTCGGAGAGGTCCATCTGCTTGACGTAATCGCAAATCTGGGTGGTAGACGCGACGACCTTGATCTGGTCATCGCTGCCGGACGGCTCGCCTTCACTGCTGCAGGCCACCAGGCTGGCGCCAGCAAGAGCGAGCCCGATGCCTGCGGTTAGCGCACGCGCGAATGGGCGGCGGAGGCGCGCGGCTGGGCTTTCGGCGGAGGGTGTTGAAGCTGGGGACATGGGTATGAGTTCCTTCCCGACGAGGTTTTGGCTCCCTGTCACCAGGCAGCCACATCTAAGCAAGGTAACCCTAAAACGCTCGCGAAGAGTTAGTCAAACACCCAGCATAATGGCATCATTTTCCATTAATGCCACTTCTGCTGCTGTGCCCCCCTTCGTCATACCCCGCCGCGACGCACTCCGCCCTCACAGGGGGTATCGCAGCTTCGCCCCTCGTACCGCTACATTTCCACGACCATCTTCCCGGTATTACCGCCGGTAAACAGCTCCAGGAAAGCCTCGGGCATGGACTCGATTCCGTGACGGGTCGTGACGTCGTACCGAACCTCTCCGCTGGCGATCAGCGGCGCCATCCGCTCCCGGAACTCCCCTGCTACGTCGAGATACTGCCCCAGCACGAAGCCGCGCAGGGTGAGGCACTTGCCGATCGCGAGAGCAAGGTTTCGCGGCGCGGTCGGCGGCTGTGTGTCGTTGTACTGGGCAATCGCACCACACATCGCAACACGGCCGAAGATATTCATGCGAGCAATGGCTGCCTCCAGGTGGTCGCCGCCGACGTTATCGAAGTAGACGTCGATCCCCTCGGGCGCGGCCTGGCGCAGCTGGCCCACGAGGTCACCCTCCCGGTAGTTGATGGCCGCGTCGAAGCCCAGCTCTTTGAGTCGGGCAACCTTTTCCTCACTGCCTGCCGATCCGATCACGCGGGAGGCGCCCAGGTGGCGGGCGAACTGCCCCACCGCAGACCCCACGGCACCGGCCGCACCGGAGACGAAGACGACGTCCCCCTCCTTGATCTCCGCGATGCGGGTCAGCCCCACATAGGCGGTCAGTCCAGTGAGGCCAAGGATGCCAAGATAGGCCGCAGCTGGAGCGACATTCAGATCGACCGGCTTAGCCTGCCCCTCATCGACGATGGCGATATCCTGCCAGCCCAGCGGATGGGAAACGGCATCGCCGACCTGGAATTTCTCCGACCGGGACTCGCGGACCACACCCACCGCCCCACCAGTCATCGGCCTGTCGAGTTCGAAGCGCGGGATGTAGGACTTCACGTCGTTCATCCGGCCGCGCATGTACGGATCGACCGTGTTGACTGTGTTCTCGACGAGGACCTGCCCCTCAACCAAGTCTGGGAGTTCGACCTGCTCGAGGCGGAAGTTCTCCATCGTCGGGGTTCCTGTCGGGCGGGAGGCGAGAACCCATTGTTTCGCGGTAACCATTGCACGTTGTCCTCTCTGTGCTGCCGTTGTTCCGCCCACGGTACGCGTCCGAGCGCTAGCAACGCTGCTTTTGCTCGTCCGTGGGGACGACGCCAGAAACCTTGCCCCTCACGTGGCTAAGCGCCGAAGGTCTGCATCGCCCCGCGAAGCATCACAACGCCTGCCCCCAGTGTCGCCATGAGCAGCGAGAGCTTGTGAGCCCGGTCCAGGGGGATGTAGCGGGAGAGTTTCGATCCCGTGGCAATTCCGACCACCAGAGCCACGAGGCACAGCGGCCAGAGCACTACGGGTGCTGTGGCGAAGATCGACTGCTCAGCCCCCAGCTCCTTAAACAACAGCGAGAGAGCCCCGGAAACGAAGAACAGCGGCTGCAGCGTGGCGGCGAAGGTACGCGTCGGCCACCGGGAGACTTGAGCGTAGACCGTGATCGCGGGCCCGGCGATCCCCGCCAGGGTGTTCATGAAGCCACCGGCCACCCCGGCTGCGACGGCGTATTGAGGCCCATCAACCTGCGCCCCTTCCGGCAGCCACGAGGTCACCAACAGGGCGAGGAGCACCAGGGCACCGACGATCATCTGGAGCGGCCCCAGTGGCGTATTGTGCACCACCCAGGTGCCGGGCAACGCCCCGAGCGCCATCACGGGTCCGATGAGCCAGAATTTCCGCCAATCGATGTTCTCCCACACGGAGGCGGATTGCATGACGGCGTTGACGGTTGCGACCACGTTGATGACGAGCACTCCCGCCACGGGGCCTGCGACCAACGCCACAACGGGCGCGCCGAGTAGCCCCAGCCCCATCCCGGAGATCCGCTGCATCATCGCGCCGACGAAGATCGCCGCGAGGATGCACACGAAAGCCACGATGGTCAGTTCCATGTGTAGGCAGTCTACTGCCAGCTAGGACGTCGCCGCCCCAGCACCCGGGGCCTCAGCGCCCGGGGCCTCAGCGCTCGGCGTTCCTGTATCCGGTGTCTCACTGCCCGGCGCGGCGGCCCGCTCCCCTTCAGTAACGCTGGGCTCGCTCTCCCCACCCCGGTGCGCACGCGCCATGACGACCGGCCACCAGAGCACGGCCGCGGCCAGCACCAGCAGCACCATGCCCCACAGCACATAACCCATGGCGAAGGGCCCGGGCCAGCGCACCTGGTGCCACAGCCCCATCGCCGGGACGATATGGCGGGTGATGAAAGGTACCGCGCACACCCCCACTGCCAGAATCGCCAGCAGCGTCCCCCACCACCGGGGCACCCATGTGATCACCTGATCGGCCACGCAGAGCAGCACCGGGATCACCCAGACCCAGTGGTGCATCCAGGAAAACGGCGAGACCATCACCAACGCGACACCAGCAAAACCCAGCTCGGCGGTGCGGTGATCCTGCCGGTGCGCCTGCCACAGCACGGCGACGGTCACGCCGAGGATGAGTACACAGCCCAGCGCCCAGAAGAGCTTGCTCTCCGTGTGGAAGGAGCGCTCCAGCACCACTCCCAGAGACTGGGCGCCGGGGTTGATCGCCTCACCAACCCGTGAGGAGTCGAGCATCTTCTCGGCCCAGTACGTGCCGGCGTCCTTGACGAAGAGAAAGCCGATGCCCACCGTCACGAAGAAAGCGGCGACCGAGCGGGCGAGCGCCCACCACTGCCGCCGGACGATGAATACCAGCCAGAAGAACGCGGGCACGAGCTTGATGCCCGCCGCGATCCCCGTCGCAATCCCGATATCGCTGCGCCACCGATTGGCTGGGGACCGCAGCACGTCCGCTGCTACCAATGCCATGAGCAGCAGGTTGATCTGGCCGAAGAAGAAGCCCTCCCGGATCGGGACGAGCGCGAAACTCGCGATACCGAGCAGGGTGGCAAATCCCACTGTCGCCCCGCTCACGCGGTAGCCACGCTCGGCAATGATCGCCACGAGGATGATGAGCAACAGCAGGAAGGCACCGAACTGCCATAACACTGCCCCCACTACTGCGGGGACGTGCGAGAATGCGCTAAACAACCACGCCGAGAACGGCGGATAGGTAAAAGGCAGCTTGCCCACGAGCCCGCCGGTGTAGACGTCCTGACCCTGCTGCACCAGTGCTCCGCCTCGTCGGTAGACGATGAAGTCGATGGGGACGCGGAAGAGAGAGGCTTTCGAGCTGAGCATCTGCTGGCTGAGCTCGGCACGAGCCACGACGAAAATCGCGGCGATGACGGCGAGGTAGGCCCACGGCTTACCGGGTAAGCGCTTGGACTGGTGTTGCACGGGCTGGGCCGTGGGCTGCGGAGTCATGACAATTCAGGGAAAAGCTTTCGGGGGTCTTTGAGGATAACGTTGCGGCCCGCGGTGCGCAGGCCCTGGAAGCCCTGGACGACCATGCGTCGGCCAATGTCATTAACCGAAGCGACCTCGGAGAGATCGAACACCACCCGGTCGGCGAGTTTTTCTTCTTGAAGAATAGTACGCCACGCGTTCTCCGCAGCCGCAAAATCAATGATTCCTTGGAGTTCGATAGTGGTGGTGCGACCATCCGGCCCGTCCTCGCGGGTGATGATGTCGCGCACCGCCGTATCGCCGCGCTGGCGCAGGCCCATCAGGTGCAGGCTCATGTCTTCCGAGAGACGGTGGAAAGTTTTTACACCGCGCACCGAGTTTCCCGTCTTATCCAATCGCGGCGAGAACGTGGCCAGCCCCATCACTCCGGGCAGCGTGCCCATGATGCCACCGGAGACACCGGACTTCGCGGGGATGCCGACCACGGACATCCACCGGCCCGCGAGGTTGTACATCCCGGCAGAAGACATCACCGCCTGCACCTGTCGGGAGACCAGCGAGGAGACCACGCGCTTGCCCGTCAGCGGCTGGATTCCCCCGCTCGCCAACGTCGCGGCCATCACCGCCAGGTCCCGCACCGTGACCTTGACGGAGCACTGTTGGGTATAGCTCTCCACCGCGTCGTGAGCCATGTCCTCGATGATTCCGTGGCTGCGGAGCATGTGCGCAATGGAGAGGTTGCGGTCCGCGACCTCCAGCTCGGAGTCGCAGACGACGTAGTCGATCTCCAGGTCCCGGCCCGCCAGCTCGCTCAGGAACTGCCGGATAACCTCGGTGCGCTCCTCGACAGTAGAGTCCTCGCCGTTGATGAGCTGGTTAACCGCGATGGCGCCCGCGTTGATCATCGGGTTCATTGGCCGGTTGCTGCCCGGGTCGAGGCTGAGCTCGTTGAAGGCCTCACCCGAGGGCTCCATGCCCACTGTGGCGCGCACCTTCTTCAGCCCCCGCTCCTGGATCGCCGCGGCATAGACGAAGGGCTTGGACGCGGACTGGATCGTGAACTCCAGCTCGTCGTCGCCTTCGTTGAGACCCGCGCTATAGACGGCGCCGTCGGTGGTGGCCAGCGCGACCGCGAACGGCTCCGGGTCGGCGGTCGCCAGCTCCGGGATGTAGTCCGCGACCTCGCCACCGTCGGAGTCCTTCAGGTCCTCCAGGATTTCCTGCAGGTACCCATGCACCATGTGGCGTTTCATAGACTTACTCCTTCGCGGGTCAATAATTCGATCTTGCGCTCCAGGCCACCGCCGAAACCTGTGAGGGACCCGTCGGCCCCCACCACGCGGTGGCACGGCACGAGAATGCTGATGGGGTTGCGGCCCACGGCCTGACCCACTGGCCGTGCCGCCTTCGGCCGCCCAATGCTACGCGCTACCTCCTGATAACTACGCGTCTGCCCCACCGGAATGCGCCGCAGCTCCTGCCACACGGCCTGCTGCATCGCGGTACCAGACGGCGCCAGCGGCAGGTCCCGGGCCTCGTCCAGGGCCGCGACGTCGCCGTCGAAGAAGCGGGACAGAATACTCGCCGCGCTGCCGAGAACCGCGTCGGACTCAGCAGGAACCTCCATCACCCCGGTGAGGTCAGGAATCCTGTCCGGCTGATCGAACCAACAACCGACGAGGAACTCCCCCTCAGCGATGAGCCACAGCCTGCCCACCGGGGAGGCCAGGACAGCGTAACGGCGACCCGCATCGGCCCCACCGGAAGAAAAGCTGGCATCCATAGCATCCGATATTAAGCGCCAGCTGGTCATCCGTTAATATTGCCCGCATGAACAATCACCCGAAACACCGGTCTGCTGTGGCGGCGATCCTCGCCACGGCAGCCCTCGTCCTCACCGGGTGCGTAACTAATGAAGAGCTCGGCAACCCCGATGGTTGGGAGGAGATCCTCCCCCCGGCCAAACCGGAGCTGGTCGCCATGGTGCCCCAGAAGTTCCAGGACAAGGGCACCCTGTCGGCAGCCGCGAACGCCCCGTACGCCCCCAATGAGTTCAAGGACTCGCAGGGCAAGATCATCGGATTCGAGATGGATCTGGTCAGGGCAGCTGGTTCGAAGCTGGGCCTCGATGTCGTTCCGCGCCAGATGGACTTCAACCTCATTCTGCCCGCAGTCTCCGCCGGCACCATCGACGTCGGCGCGTCGGCCTTCACCGATACCGAGGAACGCCAGAAGAACTACGATTTCGTGGACTTCTTCAGCGCCGGTATCGCCTGGGCAACCCAGCCAGGCCGGGAAAAGAGCATTGACCCGGACAATGCCTGCGGCTTGACCGTCGCGGTGCAGAAGGGCACCTACTCGGACACGGACGAGGTCGAGGAGAAGAGCCAGGCCTGCGTCGAGGATGGAAAGCCAGAAATCGACAAGCTGGTCTACCCCACCGCCGATGCCGCCGCGACCGCCACGATCCTCAAGCGCGCCGATGCCTATAGCTCGGATTCCTCCGTCATCGCCTACGCGATCCAGCGCTCGGAGGACAAGCTCGTCCAGATCGGCGACGCCTTCGACACCGCCCCATTTGGCTGGGCCTTCCCGAAGGGTTCCGAGCTGGGCCACGCCTTCGCCGCGGCCCTGCAGGACATGATGGACGATGGCACCTATGAGAAGATCCTCGAGCCCTGGGGGCTGGAGGAAGGCGCCCTCGACGAGGTGACCTTCAACCTGAAGCCACTGCCCCAGGCCCGCCAGCGACACAACCAGCTGCCCGCCGCCACCGGCAACCGCAAGCGCCGGGGCACCAACCGCACGATGAACAGGAGGCGCCGTGAGCACCGCTAACAACAGCTCCCGGACAACCGTGATTTCCGACGAGCCACGCCGCCGGCCGTCGTCCAATAAGGCAGTCCCGCTGCGCCACCCCGGCCGCTGGATCACCGCCGCCGTGCTCGTGATCCTGCTGGCGTGGTTCCTCATCAGCGCCGCGGGCAACGAAGCTTATGGCTGGGACACCTACCGGCAGTACATCTTCGACACGCGCATCGCCGTCGCCGCAGGCCACACCATCTTGCTGACGGTACTAGCCATGATCCTCGGCGTGGTGCTGGGCTCCATCATCGCCGTGCTGCGCATGTCCCCCAACGGCGTGCTGCGCGGCGTGTCCTGGCTGTTCCTGTGGGTCTTCCGTGGCACCCCGGTCTACGTGCAGCTGATGTTCTGGGGCCTGCTGGGCTCGATCTACCAGGTGGTCAACATCGGCATCGCGGAAATCGACATGCAGGACTTCCTGTCCAACATGTTCTGGCTCGCTGTCATCGGCCTGGGCCTCAACGAGGCCGCCTACATGGCCGAGATCGTCCGCGCGGGCATCCAGGCCGTCCCAGAAGGCCAGTCCGAGGCGTCCAAGGCACTCGGCATGACCTGGTGGCAGAACATGCGACGCACCGTGCTGCCCCAGGCGATGCGCATCATTATCCCGCCGACCGGCAACGAGCTGATCAGCATGCTGAAGACGACCTCCCTGGTCATTGTGGTGCCGTACTCCGGCGAGCTCTTCGGCAAGGCGACGGACATTTCCAACAGCATCTTCCAGCCGGTGCCGCTGCTGCTGGTGGCGGCCAGCTGGTACCTGGTGATCACCAGCGTGCTGATGGTGGGACAGCACTACCTGGAGCGCTACTTCTCGCGCGGGTCCTCCCGCCAGCTGACTTCCCGCCAGCTCGCCGCCTTCACCGATGCGGAAGGCGTGCCGCCGCGCAATATTTCCATCAAGGACGACGACAGCGTTACGGAGAATGATCGATGAACGTCCCCATGATTGCTTTCCGCGATGTGTGGAAGAACTACGGCCGCCTCGACGTGCTCAAGGGCATCGACCTTGAGATCCCTAAGGGGTCGGTGACCTGCCTGATCGGGCCATCCGGTTCCGGTAAGTCCACCCTGCTGCGTTGCGTCAACCACCTGGAGAAGGTCACCGCTGGCCGGATCGAGGTCGATGGCGAGCTCATCGGCTACCAGGAAAAAAACGGCACCCTGTACGAGATCTCGGAAGCAGCGGCCGCCAAGCAGCGCCGCGGCATCGGGATGGTCTTCCAGCACTTCAATCTCTTCCCCCACCGCACGGTGCTCGAGAACATCATCGAGGCTCCGGTGCTGGTCAACGGCGAGGACAAGGAAACCGCCACCGGTTACGCCATGACCCTGTTGGAGCAGGTCGGGCTGGCCAACAAGCGGGACGCGTACCCGGTGCAGCTCTCCGGTGGCCAGCAGCAGCGCGTGGCCATCGCGCGTGCCCTGGCGATGCGCCCGAAGTTGATGCTCTTCGACGAGCCGACTTCCGCCCTGGACCCGGAGCTCGTCGGCGAGGTGCTGGGTGTCATGCGCTCCCTGGCTGACGACGGGATGACGATGCTGGTCGTCACCCACGAGATGGGTTTTGCCCGCGAGGTCGCCGACGAGGTGGCCTTCATGGACGGCGGCGTGATCGTGGAGAAGGGTCCTGCCGAGGATCTCATCAATAACCCCCAGCACCCCCGCACCCAGGAGTTCCTCTCCAGCCTGCTCTAGGAGCTAGAGGCTTCGCTAGGCACGAGCGCTCATTCGCTTTCGGGGTGTGCTCCCCGCGGGTGAGCGCTCTAGCCTTCTTGGGCGACGGGGTGAGCGCTCCAAACATGGTTTTCTACAGCCTGGCCGCTACGGGGCGACCTCGAGGTGCCACGGCACCCGCGGGGTGCCCGGGTCGTCCTTCACCTCGCGCAGCAGCGGCTCGGCGGGCTCATCCTCAATCACGGTGAGCAGGTGTGCGAACTGCATCGCCAGCCCGGAAATCGACCCGCCCTCGTAGTTCGCGACGGCGACGTCCAGGGTGGTCCCGGAAGTCGGGTCGTCCTCCGAGGTCTCCCCGAAGAGCTCCACCCAGGTGGTCTCCAGCTCGGGGTCGGGGGTCAGGCCGGTCTTCACCGCCAGTTCCGCGTCGAGGCGGGGCCCGAAAGAGTCGATGAGGGTGCGGAAATCCTGCTCGATCTCGTCGCGCTGGGCAGCGGTGGACAAGATCCTAAAACTAATCTTTGGCATGCGCCCAAGTATGGCAGCTTTGCTGATTGATTAGCTAGGATCGGCAGGTGTGATTGCTAATTCAGGACGCATCCCGGCCCCGGTTCCCCCGCTGACGACGCTCCCCGACGGGACGATCAAGCAGGTCAATCCTTTCTCCGGCACCGAGGTGTGGACTGTCCCCGGCCGTGGTCACCGCCCCATGGAGCCCTATCAGCTGGCCAAGGAGCCCATCGCTGACCGCGACCGGGCCAGCGACTTCGGCATCGCCCGCAAGCTCGACACTCCCCCGGAAAAGGCCCGCATGGTCCGGGACATCAACGGCGAGGTCCGCATCGACCGCGGCGTCGTCGCCAGCAAGCTGGAGGACAGCGAACCGCTCTTCCGTCGCGTGGCGAACCTCTACGAGATCCTCACCTACGACTACTGGGCGCTGAACTACGGCTACCGCATGAACCCCGCCGCGGCGAAGCACATGACCGACTACCTCAGAGAGGAAGCCGGCTGTGACCACGTCGAGAACATCCTGCGCGTCAAACTCGCCGCGGCAGGCACCCCGAAGGCGGAGATCGACGAGCTGTTCACCGAGGAGCGCCGCTACCAAACGCTCCACGAGATGGGTGCGGCACTCTTCGCCGGTGGCCACGACGTCGTCATCGCGCGCGACCACTACGTCCCCGGGGCGACAACGACGGACCAGCTGGCGTCCTCCGGCGAGATGAGCTGGGAGGACCACCGCCTGTTCATCGAGTTCACGGTCGACGGGATGGACCAGCTCTACCGCGCGAACCGCTACGTCCGCTACGTCGCGGCCTTCCAGAACTGGCTGGAACCCTCCGGTGCCACGATGGAGCACCTGCACAAGCAGCTCGTGGCCATTGACGAGCACGGGCTGCAGAACGACTGGGAGATCTCCCTGGTCCGCAACAACCCGAATATGTACAACGAGTGGGCCGTGGACTATGCCGCCCGCCACAACCTCGTCTTCGCCGAAAACGAGCACGCCATCGCCTTCGCCGGCTTCGGGCACCGCTGGCCGACCCTGGAGGTCTTCTCCAAGTCCGCCACCACCGAGCCGTGGCTGATGACTCCGGAGGAACGCGCGGGTGTCGCGGATCTCGTGCACGCCTGCCACATCGCCAGCGGCCCTTCCATCCCCTGCAACGAGGAGTGGCTGCACCGGCCGATGGACGTAGACGTGCCGATGCCGTGGCGCATCGTCATTAAGTGGCGTGTCTCCACCCTCGCCGGCTTCGAGGGCGGCACGAAGATCTACATCAACACCATCACCCCGCAGGAGCTTTGCGAGCTGGTGTTGCACCGCCTGGAAGCCGCGCAGGCCGCGGGGCGCCTGGCGCCGGGAATCAAGCTCGGCGAGGACATCGAGCACGCCCCCAACAAGCTGAAGTACAACCCGGCGATCCGCTAGCAGCGCGCAGCACCGCTACCTCGCAGGTGCCGCGCCGCAGTCACGCACGGCTGAAGGCTGAACGCTGAAGAAAGGAAGTTTTCGCATGTCTGCATCCGACTCCACCTCCCCCGCCCAGGCCGCACCAGAGGCGGTCGCGGAGCTGATCAACTCCCTGGGCTCCGGCCCCGGGAGTGACCTGGGGTGGACCCAGGAGTTCTACGAGTGGATGCACGCCCACCCGGAGCTCTCCCTCCAGGAGGAGCACACGGCACACGCGATCGCGGAGAAGCTCGCCCACTTCGACTGCGAGGTCACCACCGGGATCGGCGGCCACGGCATCGTCGCCATCTTCCGCAACGGTGAGGGGCCCACCGCCCTGATGCGCGCCGACTTCGACGCCCTGCCGGTCCGCGAGACCACCGGGCTGCCCTACGCCTCCACCGTGGACGGCGTGATGCACGCCTGCGGGCACGACGTCCACACCTCCTCCCTGCTGGGGCTGTGCGCCGTCATGGACGCCCACCGCGAGGCGTGGTCGGGCACCTTCATCGCCCTGTTCCAGCCCGCCGAGGAGGTCACTCAGGGCGCGAACAACATGATCAAGGACGGGCTTGCCGATGCGATCCCCCGCCCCGATGTCTGCTTCGGCCAGCACGTGGTCGCGGGCCCGCAGGGGACGGTCTACACCGCCGCAGGCCCCGTGCTCGCGGCGTGCGACACCATCACCGTGACGATCCCCGGCCTATCCGCGCACGCCTCCTCCCCGCACCTGGGCCTGGACCCCAGCTACGTCGCGGCGATGATCGTCGTGCGCCTGCAGGGCATCGTGGGCCGCGAGGTGGACCCGAACGACTTCGCAGTGATCTCCGTGGGCTCGCTCATCGCCGGGCACACGAATAACACCATCCCCAGCGAGGCGAAGCTGGTGCTGAACTGCCGCTTCTACAACACCGAGGTGCGCGACCGCACCTACGAGGCCATTGAGCGGGTCATCCGCGGCGAGTGCCTGGCCTCCGGGGTCACCGGCGAGCCCACCATCGAGTACTCCGCCCGCGGCGAGCTGACCGATAACGATCCGGAGCTCTTCCGCACGGTCCGCCCCTATTTCGACGAGGTCTTCGGCGGCCAGTCGCAGGACTCAGAGCGGTGGACCGCCTCCGAGGATTTCTCCGAGATCCCTCGCCACTTCGGCTGCCCGTACCTGTTCTGGACGGTCGGGGTGACCCCCACCGAACAGTGGGACGCAGCCACCCCGGCGCCGGGGAACCACGCCAGCGACTTCGCCCCGGCGAAAGGCTCCGTGCACACCGGCATCAAGGCCGCCGCCGCAGCGGTGCTGGGCTACCTGGGGGTCTAGCCCGCCTGGGGTTGCCCCCCTCCTGCGGCGCCCGCACCACAGTATTCGCTCCACCTGCTTTGCCCCACCCGCGCTAAGTACAGCGAAAGGGGCCGGGGCTCGCTTCTTTAGCGAGGAGCCCGGCCCCTTTTTCACGCTCGCGCGCTCTGCCTAGCGGCGACGCTCCTGACCCAGCATGTGCACCTGGATCATATTGGTGTTGCCCGGGATCCCCGGCGGGGAGCCCGCGGTGACCACGACGAGGTCATCGTAGTTGTAGTTCTTCTTGCTGAGCAGGGACTCGTCCACCACGCGCATCATGTCATCAGTGGAGTCGACGTCATTGGTGAGCAGCGTCTCGGTACCCCAGGTCAGCGACAGCTGGTTGCGCACGTCCTGCGAAGGCGTGAACACCAGCAGCGGCAGGTAGCTGCGCAGGCGTGCCACGCGCTTGGCAGTATCCCCCGAGGAGGTGAAGGCCACCAGGGCGCGCGCGTTGAGACGCTCGCCGATGTCCTTCGCCGCATAGGAGATCACGCCGCGGCGGGTACGCGGGCGGTGCGTCAGCGGTGGGGCCTCGCCGTCGTCCTCGGCGGCAACGACGATGCGGGACATCGTCTCCACCGTCGCGATCGGGTGCTTACCCACGGAGGTCTCGCCGGACAGCATGACCGCATCCGCACCATCCAGCACGGCGTTGGCCACGTCGGAGGCCTCGGCGCGGGTCGGGCGGGAGTTCTCGATCATGGAGTCCAGCATCTGGGTCGCCACGATCACCGGCTTGGCGTTCTCGCGGGCGATCTGGATGGCGCGCTTCTGCACCAGCGGGACGTCCTCCAGCGGCACCTCCACACCCAGGTCACCGCGGGCAACCATGATCGCATCGAAGGCCAGGATGATCGGCTCCAGTGCGTCGACGGCCTCCGGCTTCTCCAGCTTCGCGATGACCGGCACGCGGCGGCCGACCTCGTCCATGATCTCGTGGACGAGCTCAACGTCCGCCGGGGAGCGCACGAAGGACAGGGCGATGAAGTCCACGCCCATCTTCAGGGCGAAGCGAAGGTCCTCGCGGTCCTTCTCGCTGAGCGCCGGGACGGAGATGTTCATCCCCGGCAGGGACACGCCCTTGTTGTTGGAGACCGGGCCGCCCTCGACGACCTCGCAAACCACGTCGTCGTCCTCGACAGCCTTGCAGATCAGCGCGACCTTGCCGTCATCGACGAGCAGGCGGTCGCCCGGCTGGGCGTCCCGCGCAAGGCCCTTGTACGTGGTGGAGACGCGGTCGTGGGTGCCTTCGATGTCCTCCACGGTGATGCGGACGGTCTCGCCGGTCGCCCAGTAGGTCTTATCCTCGGCGAAGCGGCCGAGGCGGATCTTCGGTCCCTGCAGGTCGGCCAGGATGCCGACCGGCTTGCCGGTCTCCGCCGAGGCGTCGCGGACCCACTGGTAATTCTGCTGATGATCAGCGTGTTCCCCGTGGGAAAAGTTCAGGCGCGCGACATTCATGCCCGCGTCGATCAGCCCGCGAATCGAATCCTTATCGGCCACAGCTGGGCCGAGCGTACACACGATTTTTGTTCTTCTGCTCACAGCTCCCCAGAATAGCCAGGAGCAGCCGACCCCCGCTACATAAGGGGTAATTGGGGCGTGTTTTTTACTCCGACGCGGTGCTTAGTTCCGCATCGCCGCGGACGTACTCGGGAGTTTCCCGACGTCGGTTCCGGGTCGCCCAGAACAGGATGGCAGCCGACACAAACGCCACGGCAGAGACCACCACGTTGATGCGGACGTCCCCGAAGACCGTCGTCGCCGGATCGGTGCGCAGCATCTCGATGAAGAAGCGACCCAGGGTGTAGCCAGCCACGTAGAGCATGAACACCCTGCCGCCACCCAGCCGGCGGGTGCGGTCGATGTAGACCAGCAGGCAGACGATGAGGATGTTCCACACCATCTCGTAGAGGAAGGTGGGCTGGACGGTGGCGATGACCTCCCCGGTGGAACGCCCCGTGACGGGCGCGAGGTAGCCGGATTCGTCGACGCGGCGGTAGATCTCCAAAGCCAGCGGGCCGTCAGCGGGACCGCCGTAGAGCTCCTGGTTGAACCAGTTGCCCAACCGGCCGATGGCCTGTGCCAGCAGGATGGTGGGCGCGATGGCGTCCGCGAAGGGCATCAGTGGGAGACGTTTGAACTTAAACAGCAGCGCCACGGCCACCCCACCCAGGATCACCGCGCCCCAGATGCCGAGGCCACCGTTGGTGATCTTCAGCGCGTCAACGGGGTTCTTCCCCGGCCCGAAATACTTATCGTGGTCGGTGATGACGTGATAAATCCGCCCGCCGATGATGCCCGCGGGTACGGCGACGAGCAGCGCGTCGACCACGACTTCCGGGTCACCGCCACGATCGGCGTAGCGCTTCCGCGACCAGAAGTACGCCACGACGATGCCCGTGAGGATGCACAGGGCGTAGGCACGCAGCGGGAAGCTGCCCAGGTACCACACGCCCTGCGGGGGCGAAGGAATCGCGGCGAGCAGCATGGTGTCCGTCGCACCCATCATGCGTGGCTACTCCCCTACGCCTTGGCGCGCACGCCGGCGGCCAGGTCTGCTGCGACCTCCACCAGGGTGCCCTGCTCCGTGGCGTTGATCAGGGCGGAGCCCACGATCACGCCGTCGGCGAAGGCCGCGATCTGCGCGGCCTGCTTACCGTCTCGAACACCCAGGCCCACGGCCACCGGCAGATCAGTGACCTTCCGGCAGCGCTCCACGAGCTCCTGGGCCCCCTTGTCGACCTCGTCCTGGGCGCCGGTGACACCCATGTGGGAAGCCGCGTAGATGAACCCGCCACCGGCGTTCGCGGTCATCTCCAACCGCTCCATCGTGGTCGACTGGGCCGCCAGGTAGACCGGGTCCAGGTCGTGCTCATCGCAGGCGGCCTTCCAGCGGCCAGCCATCTCCGGAAGCAGGTCCGGGATGATGCTGCCCAGGCCACCGGCCTCAGCGAACTCGGCGGCGAAGCGCTCCGGGCCGTACTGCAGCACCGGGTTCCAGTAGGTCATCACCACGCAGTTCGCGC
Organism: Corynebacterium sp. MSK039; assembly: GCF_030232315.1. Classification (NCBI taxonomy): domain Bacteria; kingdom Bacillati; phylum Actinomycetota; class Actinomycetes; order Mycobacteriales; family Corynebacteriaceae; genus Corynebacterium; species Corynebacterium sp. MSK039. The sequence goes on along the minus strand of NZ_JASPJL010000006.1, from coordinate 66,283 downwards.
CGGCTTCGGTGGCCCGGCGAACGACCTCGATGGTGTCCTTGACCTTGAAGCCATTCTCCAGGGCGATATCCGCGGCGTGCTGGATCGTCGGGCCATCCATCATCGGGTCCGTGAACGGGATGCCCACCTCGATGAGATCCGCGTGCTTGGACAGCTCGATGATGTTCTCGACGGACTCCTCCACCGTCGGGAAACCTGCCGGGTAGTAGGCGACGAACGCCGCCCTCCCCTCGGCCTTGGCGTCCTTAAAAATCTGCTCCAAACGGCTCATTTAGTTACCCTCCTTCGCGAACCACTTCGCGGCGGTCGCGACGTCCTTATCGCCGCGGCCGGAGACGTTGACGATGATCAACGGGTTATCCTCGCGTTCGGCGTACTTGATAGCAGCGGCCACACCGTGGGCGGACTCGATGGCCGGCAGGATGCCCTCCAAGCGGGTCAGCAGGCGGAAGGCCTCCATGGCCTCGGCATCGGTGATGGCGAAGTATTCCGCGCGCCCCTCGGCGTGCAGTGCGGAGTGCTCAGGGCCCACACCCGGGTAATCGAGCCCGGCGGAGATGGAGTGCGACGGGATGATCTGGCCGTCCTCATCCTCCATCAGGTCGGAGTAGGAGCCCTGGAACACGCCCTGGCGACCCATGTTGATGGGTGCGGCGTGACGGCCGGTGTCCATGCCGTCGCCCGCGGCCTCGGCGCCGATCAGCGCGACGGACTCGTCCTCGATGAACCGGTGGAACAGACCGATGGCGTTCGAGCCACCGCCCACGCAGGCCACGACGGCGTCTGGGAGGCGACCAGCGCCCTGAAGGATCTGCTCGCGGGCCTCGGTGCCGATGATGCGCTGCAGGTCGCGCACCATCTGCGGGAATGGGTGTGGGCCGGCGGCGGTGCCGAAGCAGTAATAAGTGTCGTCCGCGTTGGCCACCCAGTAGCGCATGGCCTCGTTAATCGCGTCCTTCAGCGTGGCGGAGCCGAGCTCGATCTCCACGACTTCCGCTCCCAGCAGCTTCATCCGGGCGACGTTCATCGCCTGGCGCTGGGCGTCCACTGCACCCATGTAGATGCGACATTCCAGGCCGAGCAGGGCACACGCGGTGGCGGTTGCGACGCCGTGCTGGCCGGCGCCCGTCTCAGCGATCACGCGGGTCTTGCCCATGCGCTTGGCCAGCAGGGCCTGGCCGAGCACGTTATTGATCTTGTGGGAACCCGTGTGGTTGAGGTCTTCACGCTTGAGCCACACCTCTGCACCCACGTGCTTGGAGAACCGCTCTGCGTAGTACAGCGGGGACGGTCGGCCCGAGTAGTTGCGGTGCAGATCGTCGAGCGTTTCCAGGTACTCCGGATCGGTCTTCGCCTTGCCCCAGGCGTCGGTGATCTCATCGATCACGGCCATGAGGGCCTCTGGGATATAACGGCCACCGAAGTCGCCCCACTGCCCGAGATTATCGGGCTCGTGGTGGGTAGCGGTGCCGATCACTTCGCCGGCGGTGGGAAGTGCTTGTGCTGGGCTTTTCTTGTTATTACTCACGAATTCCAACTTACCTGGCTGAGGTTATGCGTTTTGCTTGGAGCCGGTCGGGCACGCCGGGTGCTGGCCCGCCACCACGAGGGCCTTGGCGGCCGCACCCGGGTCGTCGGCGGTCACGAGCCCCTCGCCCACGAGGACAGCGTTTGCGCCGTGGCGGGCGTACTCGATCAGGTCGTGCTTATCGCGCACACCGGATTCCGCGATCTTCACGATGTGATCCGGGATCAGCGGGGCGATGCGCCCGAAGACGGACATATCGACCTCGAGGGTCTTGAGGTTACGGGCGTTGACGCCAATAACCTTGGCGCCGGCAGCGACCGCACGCTCGACCTCGTCCTCCGTGTGGACCTCGACGAGGGCGGTCATCCCCAGCGACTCGGCGCACTCCAGGAGCCCGGTCAGCCGCTCCTGCTCGAGGGCGGCAACGATGAGGAGGATGACGTCCGCGCCGTGGGCCCGTGCCTCGTAGATCTGGTACGGGTTGACGATGAAGTCCTTGCGCAGCAGCGGGATATCCACGTTTGCGCGCACAGCGTCGAAGTCGGCCAGGGAGCCGTTGAAGCGGCGTTCCTCGGTCAGGCAGCTGATGACGGCGGCACCGTTCTTGGCATAGGCCTTGGCCAGCACCTCCGGCTCTGGGATCGCGGCCAGCGCTCCCTTCGAGGGGCTGGAGCGCTTGACCTCAGCGATAACGCTCACATCCGGACCGGAGAGAGCAGCCAGCGCGTCGAGCGCGGGCGAGGCGTCCAGTGCACGGGCCTTGATCTCCGCCAGCGGCACCTCCGCTTCACGGCGAGCCTGATCCTCGAGAACTCCGGCGATGATCTCATCCAACACTGTTGCCATGTCGGCCTAACCTTTCACGATCGCTGTGTCGATGGTCACAACATTATCTACGCGTCGCGCTGGCACGAAATCCTGCCGCCCCCGCTGACGCTGGTTACGCCCGTTCCTCGTCCGTGGGGTCCACTCCCGCGTCGAGGGCATCCCACAGCACCCGGCCGGAATCCGGGTTTTCCGTCAGGTCCTGCTTGGCCCCTTCGCGGCGGCGTTCCGGGGTCTCATAGCGGCTATAGCCACTGTCCGAGGCCCCAGGCTTCATCGCGAGGATCACTCCGCCACACACGCCGAGAATCGCGACGATGACGGTGAGCAGGACGGGCAGGTTGTGCACCTCCGCGGACAGCACCTGGGCCCAGGCGGAGATCTGCTCGGGATTGCTGGAATTCTGGGTGGCCACGCCAGAGCGCAGCAGCTGCTGGGCTCGGTAGAGATCCGGCTCCGCACCCACGAGCTGCACGGCCCGGAAGCTCGCGCCGGCAGACAGCAGTGCGATGAGCACGCCGATGATACGGCGGACCACTGGCGGGACTGCCATCGTCGCGATCAACGCGGCCATCATCGCCAGGGCCAACGGTGTGCCAGCCGGGTCCCACACTGCACCCACGAGCTCGTGGGTGGACTCGCCGGACTTGTCGTCGAAGACCTCCGCGGTCAGCCAGTTCATGCGGCCGAAACCCCACACGCCGGCCGCTGCCAGGATCACCAGCAGTTGGGCCAGCCCACGAATGCGCTTCTCAGTCTTCGTCATGCCCTTCTTACCTTTTTCGTCAACGTCGTTGGCCGGTCGCAACCTAGAGCTTGCGCAGCGTCTCCGCTGCTGCCACGGCGCGCAGCACGGCCGCGGCCTTGTGCTGGCACTCGCGGTCTTCCGCCGCCGGGTCGGAATCCGCAACGATACCCGCACCGGCCTGCACGTACACGGTGCCGTCCTTGTAGAGCCCGGAGCGGATCGCGATCGCCTGGTCGGTGTTGCCGGAAAAATCGAAGTAGCCGACCGTGCCGCCGTAGATACCGCGGCGGGTGTCCTCGAGGCGGTCGATGATGCTCATCGCGGATGGCTTCGGGGAGCCAGACAACGTGCCCGCCGGGAAGGTCGCGGCCGCAGCGTCCACGGCCGTCTTACCCTCCGCGAGCTCGCCCGTCACGCCGGAAACCAGGTGCATGATGGCGCTGTAGCGCTCGATGTGGCGGAAGTCGTGTACCGCCACCGAGCCAGGCTTCGAGATCTTGCCAACGTCGTTGCGGCCGAGGTCCACGAGCATCAAGTGCTCGGAGTTCTCCTTCTCATCGGCCAGCAGCTCCCGCTCGTTGGCCAGGTCCTCCTCCGGGGTGGCCCCGCGGGGCCGGGAACCGGCGATCGGATGGGTGCTGATGTGCCCATCTTGCACGCGGACAAGGGACTCCGGCGAGGAGCCGACGATCCGGAACGCGGTCTGCGTGAAGTCCTCGTTCGGGATGTTCATCAGGAACATGTACGGGCTCGGGTTGGTGCGTCGCAACATCCGGTAGATGTCCAGGGCGGGCACGTCCGTATCAATCTCGAATCGCTGGCTCAGCACGATCTGGAACGCGTTCCCTGCCCGGATGTGCTCCTGGCACTGCAACACGCGCTCCCGGTACACCTCAGAAGTCTGCTGGCGACGGACCTGCGGCTCGGCTGTGGCGTCGTAAGTGTGAACCCCGCCCGCGGTCGCGCCGGAGAGCTTGCCGAGCATGTCCTCGATGCGGGCCACGGCGTCGTCGTAGGCGGCGTCCACGCGCTCCGGTGAGTTATTCCAGTTCACGGCATTGGCGATGAGCCAGATGCTGCCCTCGTGGTGGTCCACGACCGCCAGGGTGTCGACGAGCATCTGCACCAGGTCAGGGACGTCCAGGTCGTCCTCGCAGGTATCCGGTAGCTGCTCGATATAACGCACCATGTCGTAGCCCAGGTAGCCAACCAACCCACTGGTCAGCGGCGGCAGGTCTGGCATGGGGGCAGTGTGCAGGGCCTCGAGGGTGGCGCTGATCGCCGCGAGCGGGTCCGCAGCAGCCGGCAGATCCTCCGGGGCCTGGCCGATCCAGCGGGCGTCCTTACCCTTGGCCACCAAGGCAGCGCGCGCCCCGGTGCCGATGATCGACCAGCGGCTCCAGGACTTCCCGCTCGGGGCGGACTCGAAGAGGAACGTGCCCGGCCGGTCCTCCGCGAGGACGCGATAAGTGTTCAGGGTGGACAGCCCATCGGCCAGCACCTTGCACACCACCGGAACCACGCGGTGTTCCGCCGCCAGGGCGCGGAATTCCTCGCGGGTCGTCATCTCCTGAAAACTGCCCTGTGCTGTAGCCATGTTCTAGAGCAACCTATCCGAATCGAAGCAGGTGGTGGTTCCGGTGTGGCACGCCGCACCGGTCTGATTAACCTTCAGCAGCACCGTGTCGCCATCGCAGTCGAGCCGCGCCTCCACGACTTCCTGCGTGTGCCCACTGGTCTCCCCCTTGACCCACAGCTGCTGCCGGGACCGGGACCAATACGTGCCCTTGCGGGTGGCCAGGGTCAGAGCCAGGGCCTCGTCGTTCATCCAGGCCTGCATCAGGACGTCGCCGGAGGTCGCGTCCTGGACGACGGCGGCGACGAGCCCGTCAACGTTGCGCTTCAGCCGCCCGGCGAGGGCGGGGTCGAGGGCTGCAGAACTCAACGGCGCACCTCGTAATCCTCCGCGAGAGCGTCCTTGACTTCGCGAATGCTGACCTCGCCGAAGTGGAAGATACTGGCCGCCAGGACCGCGTTCGCACCGGCCGCAACGGCTGGCGGGAAGTGGCTGGCTGCACCCGCGCCACCGGAGGCGATGACGGGGATGGACACGACCTCGCGCACCGCGGCAAGCATCTCGGTATCGAAGCCGTCCTTGGTGCCATCGGCGTCCATGGAGTTGAGCAGGATCTCCCCCACGCCCAGTTCCTCGCCCTTCTTGGCCCAGGCCACGGCGTCCAGGCCGGCGGACTTGGTGCCGCCGTGCGTGGTGACCTCGTAGCCGGAGGGCTGGTCATCGCAGCGGCGGGCGTCCACGGAGAGCACGACGCACTGGGCGCCGAAGCGGGTGGACAGCTCGCGGAGCAGCTCCGGGTTCGCCACCGCAGAGGAATTCACGGAGACCTTATCGGCGCCCGCCCGCAGCAGGGCGTCGGCGTCCTCGACGGAACGAACCCCGCCGCCGACGGTGAGCGGGATGAAGATCTGATCCGCGGTGCGGCGGACGACGTCCAGCATCGTGCCGCGGCCCTCCTTGGACGCGGAGACATCCAGGAAGGTCAGCTCGTCGGCGCCCTCTTCGTCGTAGCGCTTCGCGAGTTCCACCGGGTCGCCGGCGTCGCGCAGGTTCTTAAAGTTCACGCCCTTGACGACGCGGCCGTTCGCCACGTCCAGGCATGGAATGACGCGCACACTGACGCTCATTGAATTCCACCTCGGTCCATGATCTCCTGCGCGGTGCGCGCAGCGGTGCCGATCGGCACGTTTTGAATGTGTTCCAGCAGGGTGGCGTGCACGTCCGGTTCCCCGGCCACCAGGCCGGAGACACCCGGCCGCCACGGGTTGCCCGCGAAGTCGGTCGCCACCCCACCGTTGGCCTCCACGGCCAGGATGCCTGCCGCGTTATCCCACAGGTTCGGGCTGAAGGTCACCGTGCCGCCGAACACACCGGCGGCGGTGAAGGCCAGGTCGATGCCCACCGAGCCGGTGACGCGCATGCGCGGATAGGACTTGCCGATTTCGTTGAGCATGTCCTGGCGGTAGGAAATCGGCAGGTTGCCGCGGCGCTGGGACAGGATCGAGCCGAAGCTGATCTGTGTCACGCCCGCGTCCGAGGGTGGCATCGGCCGGGCGGGGTTGCCGTCCACGAACAGGCCGTGGCCCTTGTGCGCGGTGATGCGGCGACCCAGCAACGGCATCTCGGTCACCGACAGCAGGGTCTCACCCTGGTGGATCAGGGACACGAGGATGCAGCAGAACGGGTTGCCCACCGCGTAGTTCGCGGTGCCGTCGATCGGGTCAACGACCCAGAAGGTCTCCGGCTCCTCGTCGATGAGTTCCCGACGACGCCGACGCGGGCCGTCGAGGGCGTCCGCGCTCTTGTCACCGGGATTGTATTCCGGCACTTCGCCCGGCAGCTCGCCCGGCATGACGGTCCCATACTCCTCGCCGTGAACCGGGAAGCCGGTGTACTGGCTCAGCAGGTTGCGCAGCTGCCGTTCCACCTTGAGGTCGGCCTCGGTGGCGAAATCGCCGGGGCTCTTGATGACCTCGGGATCCGCACCGACGGCGGCCGTGAAGGTGGCCTCGGCTTCGTCGACCGCGGCTTCGGCGATGGCCAGCAGCGCGCGGGTGTCGAGAGATTCTGTCATCAGTCCTCCTGACCGCGGGCGACCCGCAGCGCCTCCTCGAGCGTGAACTTGCCTGCATACAGTGCCTTACCAACGATGGCCGAGTCCACGCCCTCGTCGACGACGGCGGCGAGTGCTCGGATGTCGTCCAGGCTGGAGATACCGCCCGACGCGACGACCGGCGCGGACGTTGCCGCCGAAACCTCGCGCAGCAGCTCGACGTTCGGTCCGTTGAGCATGCCGTCACGGGAGACATCGGTGACGACAAGGCGGGACACACCCTCGGCGTCGAGGCGCTCGAGAACCTCCCACAGGTTGCCGCCGTCGCTGGTCCAGCCACGGCCGCGCAGGCGCCACTCGCCATCGACCTCGCGGGTGTCCAGGCCGATGGCGACCTTGTCCCCGTGCTCCTGGATGATCTTCTTGCACCACTCCGGGTTCTCCAGCGCGGCGGTGCCGATGTTGACGCGCTCGCAGCCGGTGGACAACGCGCGCTCGAGGGAGGCGTCGTCGCGGATGCCGCCGGAGAGCTCGACCTTCAGGTCCATCGCCAGGGTGACCTCGCGGATGATCTCGAAGTTGCTGCCCCGGCCGAAGGCAGCATCGAGGTCGACGAGGTGAATCCACTCGGCCCCGGCGTTCTGCCAGGCCATGGCGGCCTCGATCGGCGCGCCGTAGCTGGTCTCCGTGCCGGCCTCGCCCTGGACGAGGCGGACGGCCTGGCCCTCGGAGACGTCGACGGCGGGAAGGAGAGTCAAAGCGGTGGTGTTGTTGTGGGACATGTTTTTCACTTTCTCGCCACGGGGTGGATTTAGCTATTAAAGGATCAGTGTAGCCCCGGCCTGCCGGCGCAGTGCCGGGACCGTGCAACTAGAGGGTTGTGACCCAGTTGCGCAGCAGGTGCGCGCCCGCGTCACCGGACTTCTCCGGGTGGAACTGGGTGGCCCACAGCGGGCCGTTTTCCACGGCTGCGACGAAGCGGCAGTCCTCATGCTGGGTCCAGTGGACCAGGGGCGCGCGGGTCCGGCCGTCGGTGTGCAGCTCCCACTCCTGGACCCCATAGGAGTGGACGAAGTAGAAGCGCTCGTCGGCGGAGAGACCGTCGAACATCTGGCTGCCCGCGGGATCGACGTCCACGGTGTTCCAGCCCATGTGCGGCAGGATCTTGGCGTCGAGGCGACGGACAGTACCCGGCCACTCTCCTGCGCCCTCAATCTCCGAGCTGCCGTGGGCGCCGTCGGCGAACTCCACACCGTGCTCGAAGAGGATCTGCATGCCCACGCAGATGCCGAGTACCGGGCGGCCGCCGGCGAGCCGCTCCCCGATCAGTCGAGCCCCCTGGACCTTGCGCAGGCCCGTCATGCAGCTGGCGAACGCCCCCACCCCGGGCACGAGTAGGCCATCGGCGTTCAGCACCGTCTTCGGATCGTTGGTGACGGTGACTTCGGCCCCGGCCCGCTCGATGGCGCGCTGCGCGGAGCGGATGTTGCCACTGCCGTAGTCCAACAGCGCGACGCTGGGCCGCCGCCCACCGGTGGCCTTAAGGGTGCCCTCTTCAGCAGGGGCGGCTGTGCTGGAATTCGCTTCTGTGGACTGTGTTTCCATAGCCCGCATTGTACCCGGGCGCCTACCGGCGACGAACGCGCACCCGGTCGGTCACGCGGCGCAGACGGGTACGGACGTTTCCGGTGTCCACGACGCGGTGCTGGCCCATGAAGCGGTCCAGGATGACCAGCCCCAGGCCGACGAGGATGACGATGCCCGCACCGATGAAGGCTCCCTGGAAGGCGAAGCTGGAGGCCACGATGCCCAGCAGGATCGAGCCGACACCGGTGCCGGAGTCGAAGGACATGTTCCACAGGGCGGAAGCCTCGGCGGAGCGGTCGCGCGGCAGGCGGTAGAAGAGCAGCAGCAGCGCTTCAGACTGCGCCAAGCCAAAACCGGCGCCGAAGATCGCGGCGGTCAGCAGGGCGCAGGCCACCAGCAGCCGGCCGGTGGGTTCCATATTGATGGTCAGGGCTGCTCCCAGCACACCGGCGAGGGCGAAGATCAGCGAGGCAACGGCCAGGGTGCCGGGCTCGCCTTTGCGGTCGGACCACCAGCCGGAGAACGCACGCGCGATCGTCTGCGCCGCGCCCATCACCGCCAGGGTGAGGCCGGCGACTGTGGCGGCGATGGCTGGATCGATCTTGGCGGCGGCGGGCGCCAGGAAGTTACTGAACGCTGCAAACCCCACGGCGGCGACACCGATGAGCAGCCCGGGCACGGTCGCCAGCTTCCAGGTGGCAACCATCTGGGTGGCGGGCTTTTCAACCTCGGTGGTTTCGTGGGTGGCCTCGGTGACCTCCTTGGATTCCACCGGGAGCCCCAGCGCGGCGGCCGCGCCGACCACGGCGTAGACGGCGGCCAGGACGTAGACCGCGGAGCCGTAGTTGTCATAAACCCACATGCCCAGCGGGAAGCCGATGAGCTGGCCGCTTCCCACGAAGACCCCGAAGACACCGCTGGACCGGCCCAGCAGGTGCAGCGGCACGAGGTCGGCGATCAGCGCGGCTTCCGTCACCGTGACGGCACCGAAGCCGATGCCGCGGATGATAGCCACGGCGATCACGGCCGCATTGGACAACGAGCCGATGTGCAGCAGCGCGGGAAGGCCGAGCAATAAGCCGGCCGTGGCCATGACGGGGAAATAGCCTACTTTCCGCAGGATCCTTGGGGTGAAGTACTGGGTCGCCACGGTGGCCCCCATGAAGATGCCGGTACTAGCACCGGCCATCGTCTCGGATCCCCCAGCTTCAATGATGGCCAGCGGGATCACCGGCAGGAGGATCGCCCACCCGCCGAAGGCACAGAACACCGAGATCAACGTGGCTTTGAGCCCCGGGGCCTGCCACACGGATTCGATCTTGGCGAGCTCTGCCGCCGGGAGTGCCTTCGGGCGAATAGGCAAGGTCATCCTTCCTTCCTCCGTACGTGGTGCGCACGGGGTTGAAAATCTGCTGGTCTCTATCGGCGACGGGTCTCTCACCCGCCCAGGCCGCACGGCTGGGGCGCGTGCGGCTTAAATCCTACAAGGCACCCTTGGTCGACGGGATGCCGGTGACGCGCTCGTCGCGCTCCACGGCGGCACGCAGTGCGCGGGCCACGGCCTTGTACTCCGCCTCGGTGATGTGGTGCGGATCGCGGCCATAGAGGCAACGCACGTGCAGGGCGATCCGGGCGTTCAGGGCCAAGGTTTCGAAGAAGTGCTGGTTGATCACGGTGGCATAGTGGCCGCCGATGACCGTGTGCACCATGGCATCTGGCTCACCGGTGCCAACGTAGTACGGGCGACCCGAGACGTCGACGGCCGCATGAGCCAGGCACTCGTCCATCGGGATGAACGCATCACCGAAGCGGCGGATGCCGGCCTTGTTCCCGAGCGCCTCGCCCAGTGCCTGGCCCAGAACGATGCCGGTGTCCTCGACGGTGTGGTGGGCGTCGATCTCGACGTCGCCGACTGCCTTGACCTCGAGGTCGAAGGAGCCGTGGGCACCGAGTGCGGTGAGCATGTGGTCGAAGAAGGGCAGTCCGGTGGAAATGTCGGTCTTACCGCTGCCGTCCAGGTTGATGCTCACCGAGATGTCGGACTCGCTGGTCTTCCGCTGGGCGCGTCCGATCCGGTCCTCGAAGGTGTTGCTCATAGTTAGTTCTTTCCTTTCACTGCTGCCGCTGCGGCCAAGAAGGCGTCGTTTTCTTCCGGCAGGCCGATCGTCACGCGCAGCCAGCCGGGGATACCGACGTCGCGGATGAGGACGTCCTGGTCCAAGAATGCCTCCCACGTGCGGTGACTGTCCTGCAGCCCGCCGAAGAAGATGAAGTTGGAGTGCGAGTCGACGACCTCGTAGCCGAGTTCCTTCAGCTCAGCGGCAACGCGATCCCGCTGCTCGCTGAGGGTGGCGACGGTGGCCAACGTATCCTCCCGGTGGCGCAGCGCCACGCGCGCGGCGGCCTGGCTCAGCGTCGAGAGGTGGTATGGCAGGCGCACCAGCATGACTGCCTCGATGAACGCCGGGTCGGCCACGAAGTAGCCCAGGCGACCACCAGCAAAGTCGAAGGCCTTGCTCATCGTGCGGGAGACCACGAGCTTGGCCGGGTAGTCCGCCAGCAGCGTGCAAGCGCTCGGCTCGTCGGAAAACTCGGCGTAGGCCTCGTCGATGATGACGATCCCCGGTGCGGCGTCGAGGATGCGGCGGATGTCCGCCAGCGGGGTGATCCCACCGGTCGGGTTATTCGGCGTCGTGACGAAAACGATGTTCGGCTGGTGCTCCTCAATGGCCGCCACAGCCTTGTCGACGTCAATCGCGAAGCCCTGGGCCGGGTCGCGGTCGATGGCGATGAACTCGGTCTGGGTGCCTGCCGCGAGGATCGGGTGCATGGAGTAGCTGGGTACGAAACCCAGCACGCTGCGGCCCGGCCCGCCGAAGACCTGAAGGAGCTGCTGCAGGATCTCGTTGGAGCCGTTGGCCGCCCACAGATTGTCCTTGGTGACCGCCACGCCTGTCTGGGCGGTGATGTACTCAGCCAGGTCCTCGCGCAGCTCGACGGCGTCGCGTTCCGGGTAACGGTTTAGCCCAGCACCGAGCGCGCGGACCTCGGCGACGAGGTCCTCAACGATGGCCTCGCTCGGCGGGTAGGGGTTTTCGTTCGTGTTCAGCTGGTTCTTGACGGTCAGCTGGGGCGCGCCATAGGCGGACTTGCCTTGGAATTCTTCACGGATCGGGAGATTAACCACGGTTGGTCCAATCTGGGTTGGTGCGGGCCTTGATTGCTTCCCCGTGGGCGGGGAGGCGCTCGGCGTCCGCGAGGGCGATCACGGTCTCCGAGACGTCCTGCAGGGCCTGCTCGTTGTAGTTCACGACGTGCACGGACTTGAGGAAGGTGTGGGTGGACAGGCCCGAGGAGTGCCGGGCGCTGCCGCTGGTCGGCAGGACGTGGTTGCTGCCCGCGGCGTAGTCGCCCAACGGCACCGGGCTGTACGGCCCGATGAAGATCGCACCGGCGTTGATGATCTTCTTCGCAGTGCCGGTGTCGTCCTTCGTGTGGATCTCCAGGTGCTCGGCGGCGTAGGCGTTGGCCACGCGGATCGCCTCTTCTTCATCGCCGACGAGCACGATGCCGCTCTGCTGGCCCTGCAGGGCCTCGGCGACGCGCTCGGAGTTGTGGGTCACCTGGTAACGCTCGGCGATCTCGCGGTCGACCGCGTCGGCGAGCTGCTCGGAGTTCGTGATCAGCACGGAGGCCGCCATCGGGTCGTGCTCGGCCTGGCTGATCAGGTCATAAGCCACCTGCACCGGGTCGGCGGACTCGTCGGCCAGGACCGCGATCTCAGTGGGGCCTGCCTCCGCGTCGATACCAACGACGGAGCGGCACAGGCGCTTGGCGGCGGTGACGAAGATATTGCCCGGACCGGTGATCATGTCCACCGGCTCCAGATCCTCGTCGCCGTAGGCCAGCAGCGCGATGGCCTGCGCGCCGCCCACGGCCCAGACCTCGTCCACGCCCAGCAGCTTGCAGGCCGCGAGGATCGTCGGGTGCGGCCAGCCGCCATTATCCGCCTGCGGCGGGGAGGCCACCACGAGGCTGCCGACGCCGGCGGCCTGCGCGGGAACTGCGTTCATGATCACGCTGGACGGGTACACGGCCTTGCCACCCGGGACGTACAGGCCCACGCGCTCCACCGGGATCCATCGCTCGGAGACCACGCCACCTTCGGCGATCTCGACGTCCTGGTCCTCCGGCCGCTGTGCCTCGTGGAAAGCCCGCACCCGGCGGATCGCCTCCTTGAGCGCGTCCAGCACCCTCGGCTCCAGGGTGTCAAGGCTCTGATCGATGACCTCGGCCGGCACCCGGAGGCTCGCCGGTACGCAGCCATCGAACTGCTGGGAGTACTTATTTGCCGCCGCCACGCCGTGGGCCTTGACGTCCTCAACGACGGGCGAGACGGTCGGCAGCACCGCATCAATATCCGTGCCGCCGCGGGGCAGCGCCCGCCGAAGCTGCGCGGTGGTGGGTGTGGTGCCTCGAAGATCAATGCGCTGGAGCATGCCAGATCCTCTCCCTTAAAGGGGCTAAAAATGGTGGGTTGCTAGGGTGATCCTTATTCTAATCAAGCCAGGTTTTCCGGAGGTTCATGGGGCATGCCACTGACTTTGAACGCATTGTTGGCCGATAGCGCCCACGATGTCGCTCAGGGGCGCACGGCCTGGCGGCAGATGAGCGAATTCGCCCGCTTCCACTGGCTCGCCACCGCCGAGGACGTCAGCCCCGAGCTCGTCGGCGAGTTCTACTTCCTGCGGGCCGGGGCCGCAGATGTGATGGGGATGACCGACGAGGCCATCGCCGCGCTCGGCGAGCTCAACACCTGGGCGGACAGTCGCGGGGACGATGCGCTCACGCTCGTCGGCAAGGCTCACCTGGCCTTCCACGCGCTCAACCAGGATGAGCCCTCTGTGTACCCGCTCGGCGAACCCGAGGACCGGCTGCGCGCTCTGCTCGAGGACTTCCATGCCTGGCGCCCCACCCCGGATTCCCCCACTGTCGGCGAGGAACCGACCATTCGCGGTGAGAGCATCGACCGCCCCGATGCGGTAAAGCTCGCCACCGCCGCCACGACCGCATACTCGGTGGCCGTGAATGTCAGCGAGCAGCTGGCAGAGGTCTTCGCTGGGCTGGTGCGCCGCTTCGGCACCACCTACCCCACCGAGGCAGACCGATTGCTCTGGTACGCCCAGCGGCACTGGTTCTCCGGCCGCAAACAGCAGGCCTATGCCCTGGCCAGCGAGGTGCTGAGCAGCTCAGACACCACCTCGGTCTCCCGCTTCGACGCCCACGACATGCTGGGGCACTTCGCCCTGCTGGAAGGCGACGAGGCAGGCGTGGCTGAGCACTGGGCACGCTGCGTGGAGCTGGCTCGCATCATGGATGCCCCGGTCATCGCGATGCGTCACGCGGAGCTCACCGCCCGCGTGTACTTCTCCCAGGACCGCGCGGGAGAGGCCTGGCAGCTCTCACACGACATGGTCACCTGGGTCGACGGCGTCCCCGTCGGCCCCATCCTGCTGGATTTGCAGGAGGTCATCGCCCAGTCCGCCTTCGAAAACAACCTCTTCGAGGAGGCCTGGGACACCGCGAGGTCGGTGATCCACTGGTCGGAGATGACCCCCAATGACCAGCGCACCGCCTCCTGCTACGCGATCGCCACCTTCGCGGGCCTGCGCCTGGGGCTAGCCGAAGAGGTCTTCGACCTGCAGCACCGCCGGGCGGAGTTGTTGAAGGCATCCGGCCGGCTGCTGGATGCCGCCGAGGTCTTCCAGACCCTGGCCTACCTCGACGAGGACGCCGCGACCGCGTATCTCCGCCGCTCCTGGGAGCTCATCGAGGCCAGCCAGGAGGAGGGCAAGGAGTGGCACGTCGCCGAGTGGCTGCTCACGATGGCCCAGTTCGCCGAGGGCGGGGCGGCCGTGGACTTCGCGCGCCGGGCGACTAGCGCCTTCGAGCGGTTGGGGCACCCGGTCAAGGAAGCCTTCGCGCTACTGGCGGAGGCTCGCGCCCAGCTGGCGATGGGGGAAACTGACCTGGCGCGGCAGGCCTACGCCCAGGCGAACGTGGCCATGCCCGCGGAATTCGCGCGCCCCGCAGAGCTCGACGCGGTATTCACGCAGGTCAAAGAGGAGCTCGGCGGCTAGTTCTCTGCCGAAGCCGCACTATCGCTGAAGGTCTCACTGTCGCTCATCACGGACGCGCACCAGTAGAAGACCAGGGCGATGGTCATCGGCAGCAGCAGCGCGGTCAGCGAAATATCGGCGCTGGCCAAGTGGAGAACGTCCCCCGGGGCGGGGTGCCCCTCGGGCAGGGTATTCATCCAGCTGGTGACTCGCGCACCGATCGCGTAGGCCCACCAGGTGCCGGAGAACACCACGAGCGTGGTCCAGATCATCATGGCCGGTCCGCGCGGTGTGGTGAGGAAAGACCACCCGGCGACGGCGAAGGCCAGCAGGCCGGTGACGATGACGAAGCACGCAAAGCCCACGAAGCTGGCATCCTCGGTACCGGGCACGGGGTCGAGCGCACCGTTGGCGGTCACCTCGACGTCGACGGTCGGGTGCCACAGCCCCCACAGCACACCGACAACGCCGTAGGCCAGCATCGCGAAGAGGAATACCGCCGAGACCGGCTGCGCCTTGCGTGCGATGCTAGCTAGCCGCAAAACTTCCAGCGCCCGTCTTCCTTGACCAGGTCAATCGGCGCTGGCTGGGACTGCCCCTGTGCGCTGGCGGTGGTCTCGACGCGCGCGGTGTTGCCGTTGACCTGCACGCTGTTGATGTTATCGATGCGCGGGATCAGGTTCAGGCCGGTCCCGGCGAGGTTGTTCGCTGCCTCGTCGAAGGCGCCGTCGCCAACCTCGTTGCGGACGCGCTGGCAGGCGTTGTCACGGCGGTAGTTCATGTAGGCGTGCGGGTTGTTGACGTGGGCGTTCATGCCCATGACGAGGTCGCGGATCTCCTTCTCGTCGTTCCCCGCGTTGCCCTGCGCCGGGGCACCACCCGGCGCCTTGGGCTGCTCCTTCGCCTGCTCCTGCTGGGCCTGCTTGGCGGCCTCTGCCTTCTTGGCCTCTTCCTTCTTGGCCTCAGCCCGCTTCTTCTCGGCTTCTGCCTTCTTTTTTTCCTCCGCCTTCTTCTTTTCGGCGGCCTTCTTCTCCTCAGCCTTCTTTTCTTCGGCCTTCTTCTTGTCCTTGTCCTCGGACTTCTTCGCGTCGGCCTGCGAGGCGGTGGTCGAGGTGGACTTCTCATCCTTCGACGCTTCCTCTTCCTTCGAGCAAGCGGACAGGGCGAGCCCTGCTGCCAGGCACACCGCGAGGGCGCGCCGTCCAGAGCTGGAAACTGCTGAGATCTTCATAGCTTTAGAAGCCTAGTCGCTCGCGTGTCCTGTGCCTAGCTCCATCGGGTAGCGTCGAAGCCATGACGGACTCCTCGATCACCATCACCAGCGACGGCATTCAGGTCCACCGTTCGCTGCTCGCCCGCTCCCTCTCCCCCGATCTGGCCATCGCACCGGAGCAACTGCTGGGTTGGCGCGTCTCGGCGCCGACGGCCAGCTCGCCGGGGTGGTTGCACTTCCTGCTTGCTGGGGCCAGCACCAACGGCTTCATCCGCAGCTTCGATGAGGCACGCCTGAACCCGGCCACCGTGCACTTCTTCCCCGGCGAGGCGGAGATGCTGACCGAGATCGACGAGCAACTTTCCCGCCTACAGGCCGGTTTCGACCTCGACGTCGCGACCATCGATGCCGCAGAGTGGTCGGCCTCCTTCGAGTCGGACGCCCCAGCGGCGGGCAGCTCCGCAGCACCAGCGGCCGCGCCGACGTCGTCGTCGACAAAGAAGACACCGAAGAAGAGCGGCAACCGGCGCGCCCCCTGGGACCGGGTGGCCACACCAGACAAGGTGCCGGAGCAAAACACTGAAGCGGACGTGGACGGCCCCGTGTTCGGCGAGACGGTCGTCATCACCGGGGACGTGGATCCCTACTCCAAGGGCGAGGTCTGGGACATGCTGGCCGATGCTGGTGCGATCGTCGCGAAGAACGTGACGAAGAAGACCACACTGCTGATTCTCGGCGAATGGGCGACGGTGACCAGCAAGGAAAAGCGCGCCCGGGAGCTGCAGGAACAGGGCCAGGAGCTGGCGATCTGGACCTTCGAGGAACTGCTTCACAAGCTGGGAGTGCAGGGCTAGCTCCCCGGCGCGGTGTGCGACTCCCCCAAGAATTTTTGGGGTTTTCGCCGTTTCCGGGAACCAAATGGGCTCCCGCGTTGTCTAACACTGTCATGACGAGCACAGTGACAACGCGTAGAACAACGCACAGAACCAGGACCACGATCACGGCTGCCGCGGAGGTGGCCACGCAGTGCACGGCCGGGCCGGCGGGCCCTGCGAGCAAAAGCCTGCCCGGGGTGGCTCGGCTGACCCGCCTGCCGGAGGCCTGCTATAGCCGCCCGGTGCGGGTGCCGGTGGGGTCCGGCTTCACCGCGGAGCTCCCGGAGTTCTCGGAGAAGGATTATCACACGCTCCTGCAGCTGTGGGGTGAGACTGCAGACAGCATCAGCGAGGTGGTGGGCGAATCCGGCGAGGCCTACCGTGTCCACCGCCTCGACTCCCGGGATTATGGCTGGGTGGAGCTCACCGGTTCCGCGGGCGCCCCGCCGCCGACCGCGATGCTGACCCACCCGAAGCTGGCTCAGGGGCTCGCGGAACGGATGGAAAGGGTCTTGGACGGGGTGGCGGCGTTCTACGTCGCCGGCGAGCGCGTGCAGGTCTGCCCGCTGCCATTGGCTATCGATCGCCAAGACTGGCACGGCCCCTTCGACCTGCGCACCGGTTTCTGCGTGGCCTTCGACTTCCTCTAGAAACCGCTCTCCGCGGCCTCGCGAACCGTGGCTTAGACTCTGGGTCATGGGAAACTCCACCTCACCAACCGCCAGCACCATCGCCCAGGCGCTGAAGGACTACGACACCTGGCTCGATGAGCACCCCGCCGCCGAGCGCGAAACGAAAGAGCTCGTTGCCGCCGCGCTCGACGACGCGGGCATCAGCTTCGACCAGGTCTCGGTGAGGCTGAAGGACCGCTCCAGCTTCGTCGCGAAGCTGAAGAACCCCAACTACCCGGAATATCAGGACTTCGCGAGCGCCCACGACATCGTCGGCATCCGGGTGACCACCTTCCACTCCGGTGAGATCGAGCAGCTGCTCGCGGCGGTGAGCACCATCTTCGCCATCGACACCGTGGTCGATAAGGCCGCCGAAACCGCCAAGAGCGGGCGCTTCGGTTACGCCTCCCACCACGTGATCGGCTACTCAGAGCAACTCGGCCGGCGAGTGGAGGTGCAGCTGCGCACCGTGCTGCAGCACGCGTGGGCCGAGTTCGAGCACGATATGCGCTACAAGAACCCGGAGATGTCCGGCAACCCGGAGGTGGACCGGGCCTTCACGCTGGCCGCAGGTCTCATCGAACTCGCCGACGAGCAGTTCGACAAGATCGCCCGCATCGTCGACGCCCGCACGCAGGAACAGGACGCCACCGAGCTCGACACCCGCTCGCTGCCGGGCCTGCTCACCCGCCTGCTGGGCAACTCCTACCCCACCTCGCGGGCGGATTATTACGGCTGGGCGATCGCGATGCTGGCTGCCCACGGCATCACCACCGTCGCGGAGCTCAAGGAGCTGCTGGACCCGGAGCGCATCGCCGCGCTCAACGAGGCGATGGCCTATCCCTTCGAGCCCGGGCAGGTGCGCCTCATCGACGACCTGTTGCTGTTTACCTACGGCCGGGATCATATTCGGCGCACCGTGCACATCGGGGAGAATATCGAGACCCGCCCGGGGCGCCTCGGCAACCGTTGGCAGCAGCTGGGCCAAAAGGTCTACTCCCCCGGCACACGCGACTGAACGCACTGGTTCCCAGTTGTTGCCGCTGGGCGTCTACGCCCAGCGGTGATCGCCGCTAGCTTTAGCGCCGCGGCGCACCAACGCGGTGCTACCGCATTCAGCGGCGCCGCTGGTTGCGCATGAACTTATCCAGCTGGCGGCGCTCCTTCTTCGTGGGCCGGCCGGCCCCGGGGTCACGCCGTGGCATGGAGGCGATGATCTCCTTGGGCGGCGGTGGCGGAGAGTGGTCGATATAGGCTTTCTGCGCCACGGGCGCCCCCACCCGCTTGCGCAGCAGCTCCGTGACCTCAACGATGCGTTCGCGGTGATTGATCCACACCCGCACCTGGTCCCCCACCGCCACGTGCTGGGCGGGTTTGACCGATTCGCCGTTGATTTTCACATGCCCGGCGCGGCATGCGGCCGCGGCCTGCGCGCGGGTCTTGGTGAGGCGGACGGCCCAAACCCAGGCGTCGACGCGGACCATGGTTTACCAGTTGTCCTTCTGGTTGATGATCTTGTTGATCTGCCAGCCGTTGTATCCGGCCACGATTAGGGAGATCACCAGGACGGTGATGATGAAGCCCATGCCAGCGCCGGTGAGGGCGCCCAGGACGATGAGTCCGCCGCCGACGCCAGCGGTGATCTGGATAGCCTTGGAGTGCTTGCGCACGGCGGCCTTGCGCTGGGCAATCGGGTTGTCTCCGTAGGGGCTGAGGGTCATGGTGCTTCTTCCTCTATCACGTTCTTGGTGTTGTGGCCCGGGTGTTCACCGGGTCGCCAGGGTGCCTGGGAAAAGTTTTAGCTTCCGGTGGGTAAATCTACCCAACGTTGGCCCGCGCGGGTGGGTTCCACGCGGCCTTGGGTCCAGCTGGCCAGATGGGTGGCTAGCGCATCGTCCCCGGCGATGAGGAAGCCGACCTGGGCGGCGTAGTCGGTCTCCAGGATCTGGTAGCCGGCATTGCGGATGTCGGATTCCACGCGCCCGGCCTCGTCGTGGTTGAGCTCCACGCGGTAGAGCTCCAGCTGGGTGCGTGTGACCCAGGTGACCTTATCGAGCGCGGCCTTGGTGGCGTCGTGGTAGGCGCGGACCAGGCCGCCGGTACCCAGCAGGACGCCGCCGAAGTAGCGGACGACCACTGCGGTGACGTCGAGGGCCCCGCTGCCGCGCAGCACCTCGAGCATGGGTTGGCCGGCGGTGCCGGCGGGCTCGCCGTCGTCACTGGAGCGCTCGATGGGTTGGGCTCCGTCCTGGTGGACGAGGTAGGCGCTGCAGTGGTGGCGGGCATCCGGGTAGCGTTCCCGGACCTCGTCGATGAATACCCGTGCCTCGGCCTCGGTGGGGGTCTGCCGCACCAGGCCGATGAAGGTGGAGCGCTTGATCTCGAGCTCGGCCTGCCACTCGTTATCCGTCGGGCGGCGGTAGGGCGCAAGCCGGGTGAACTCTTCTGCGCCTTCCGACTCGGGGGTCTGCTTCTTCTTGCTCACTGGGTGTTGTTTTCCTGCTCGTGGTGTGCTCGTGGTTGGGCAGCCGTGAGGGCCGGGACCACCTGGGCGTTTAGGCGAAGATACCCTCCCAGGTGCTGGCCTTCAGGTCCCCCATCAGCGCCGGGGATTTGGTCACCCGCATCTCTGGGCCGAGGAGGAACTGCACCTCCTGCTCACCGTCGATGAGGGTGAGGTAGACGTCCGAGTCGCCCTTGTTGTTGCTCAGCACCTGCTTGAGTCGCTGCATGTTCTCCGGGGTGGCCTGGTCGACGCGGATGTTCAGCCGCAGCGGAACGCCGGTGCCAGCACCGATGGAGAGCTCGGCGGACTTCAGGTCCTCGCAGAAGATGCTCATGCGGTCGTCGCGGTAGCGGATCTTCGCCTTCGCGAGGACGATGTTGTCCTCCACGATCTGCGGGGCGACCATCTGGTAGGTCTTCGCGAAGACGAGCAGTTCCACCTGTGCGCCGTGCTGGTCCTCCAGGGTGGCGATGACCCAGGGCGCACCGTTGCGGTCCACGCGCCGCTCGACGCTGGAGATGATGCCGCCGATCTTAACGTCCTTGTTATTCGGCAGCTCGCCGGAGAGCACGGTGGGCAGCGGGGTGTCGATCTGGGCGTCCAGGGCGTCCTCGAAGCCGTCCAAGGGGTGGCCGGACACGTACAGGCCCAGCATGTCGCGCTCCAGGGCGAGCTCGTGCTTGCGCTCCCACTCCTGGTCCGGGACCTCGACCTTGAAGACGTCCCCGGCCTCCTCGGCACCCAGGCCGGCGAAGAGGTCGAACTGTCCCTTGGCGGCGGCCTTCTTCGTCGCGACGACGGCGTCAACGGCATCCTCGTGGACAAGGACGAGGCCCTTGCGCGGGTGCCCGAGGGAGTCGAAGGCACCGGCCTTGATCAGGGATTCGGTGACGCGCTTGGAGGCGGCGACGGCGTCGATCTTGTCCAGGTAGTCGGAGAAGTCCTTGAAGTCGCCCTTCTCTTCGCGGCTGGCGATGATGGACTCGACGACGTCCTCGCCGACGTTGCGGACCGCGCCCAGGCCGAAGCGGATGTCCTCGCCGACGGACTGGAAGGTGAAGGCGGACTCGTTGACGTCCGGGGAGAGCACCTTGATGCCCAGGTGGCGGCAGTCGGCGAGGTAGATCGCGGACTTGTCCTTCTGGTTGGACACCGAGGTCAGCAGGGCGGCCATGTACTCGGCGGTGTAGTTGGCCTTGAGGTAGGCCGTCCAGAAGGAGACCAGGCCGTAGCCCGCGGCGTGGGACTTATTGAACGCGTAGTCCGCGAACGGCAGGATCGTGTTCCATAGCGTGTCGATGGCGTCCTTGGAGTAGCCATTGTCGATCATGCCGCCGGAGAAGGTCTCGTACTCCTGGTCCAGCACCTCACGCTTCTTCTTACCCATGGCCTTGCGGAAACCATCTGCCTGGCCAGCGGTGTAGTTCGCGACCTTCTGCGAGATCCTCATGATCTGCTCCTGGTACACGATGAGGCCGTAGGTCTCCTCCAGGATCTCCTGGAGTGGTTCCTCCAGCTCCGGGTGGATCGGGGTGATGGGCTTGCGCCCGTTCTTGCGGTCCGCGTACTCCCAGTGCGCCTTCACGCCCATCGGGCCCGGGCGGTAGAGCGCGAGTGCGGCGACGATGTCGTTGAAGCCGGTAGGCTGCATGCGCTTCAGCAGCTCCTGCATGCCGCCGGAGTCCAGCTGGAACACGCCCAGGGTGTCGCCGCGGGCGAGCAGCTCGTAGGTGGACTTGTCCTCGGTGGCCAGGCCCTCGAGGTCGAAGTCCTCGCCCCGGTTCTTCTTGATGTTGTCGATCGCATCACCGATGACGGTGAGGTTGCGCAGCCCCAGGAAGTCCATCTTCAGCAGGCCGATGGCCTCACAGGCCGGGTACGGCCAGCCGGTGATCAGCGCGCCGTCCTGCTTGCGCTTCCACATCGGGATGCAGTCCAGCAGTGGCACGCTGGACATAATCACGGCACACGCGTGCACACCCGCCTGGCGCACCACGCCCTCCAGGCCGAGGGCGTCCTCGTAGATCTTGTTGACTTGCGGGTCGGTGTTGATGAGCTGGCGGACTTCGGCGGCCTCCGCGTAGCGCGGGTGCTCCGGGTCCTTGATGCCCTTGAGCTCGATGTCCTTGGCCATGATTGCCGGCGGCAGGGCCTTGGTGATCCGGTCGGCCATCTGGAAGCCGGCCTGGCCGTACCAGGCTCGGGCGGAGTCCTTAATCGCTTGCTTGGTCTTCACCGTGCCGAAGGTGATGACCTGGGCGATCTTGTCCTCGCCCCAGCGGTCGGAGGCGTAGCGGATCATCTCGCCACGGCGGCGGTCGTCGAAGTCGATATCGATATCGGGTGCGGACGGGCGCTCCGGGTTGAGGAAGCGCTCGAAGAGCAGCCCGTGCTCGATGGGGTCGATGTTCGTGATCGTCAGCGCGTATGCCACCAGGGCGCCGGCGGCGGAGCCACGGCCGGGGCCGACGCGGATGCCCACGGAGCGGGCGTACTTGATCAGCTCGGCGACGATGAGGAAGTAGGAGGGGTATCCCTTCATGTCGATGACGCTGATCTCGTATTCAGCGCGGTCAATGTATTCCTGTGGCACCGGGCCGCCGTTGAATCGCTCCTCCAGGCCCCGCATGACCTCGTGGGTCAGCCAAGACGTCGGCGTGTGCCCCTCCGGCACCTCGGCGACCGGCATGCGGTCGTAGGGGTGCTCTTCCCAGATCTCGCCGTAGTCCTGGACGCGCTCGGCGATCCACAGGGTGTTATCGCAGCCATCCGGGACGACATGGTCCCACTGGTTGCGGATGTCTTCCGCGGTACGGATGTAGTAGGAGGAACCGCTGAAGGCGAAGCGCTTACCGCCCTCGTCGATGGTGGGTTCGTCCATGGTGGAGCCGGTCTGCACGCACAGCATGACCTCGTGGGCGGCGGCCTGGTTCTCCAGCACGTAGTGGCAGTCGTTGGTGACCAGCGGCGGCAGGTCCAGCTTGCGGCCGATCTCCAGCAGCTCGTCGCGGACGCGCTTCTCGATCTCCAGCCCGTGGTCCATGAGCTCGAGGAAGAAGTTGTCCTTGCCGTAGATGTCCTGCCACATCGCCGCGGCCTCGAGGGCCTCGTTGAACTGGCCAAGGCGGAGGCGGGTCTGCACGTCGCCGGAGGGACAGCCGGTGGTCGCGATGACGCCCTCGGCGTGCTCGGCAATGAGCTCGGCGTCCATGCGCGGCCACTTGCCCAGCTGGCCCTCGTAGGAGGCCATGGAGGAGAGGTAGAAGAGGTTGCGCAGGCCGGTGGCGTTCTCGGCGAGCATTGTCTGGTGCAGGTACGCGCCGGAAGCCGAGACGTCGTCCTTCTTCTGCTCCGGGTTACCCCATCGCACGCGGTTCATGTTGAAGCGGGAGTCAGGGGCCATGTAGGCCTCGATGCCGATGATCGGTTTGATCCCGGCCGCCGTCATGGTGCGGTAAAAGGCATCCGCGCCGAACATGTTGCCGTGGTCGGTCATGCCCACCGCGGGCATCCCCTGGCGGGAAACCTCCTCGGCGAGCATGTCTACCTTCGCCATGCCGTCGAGCATGGAGTATTCCGTGTGATTATGCAGGTGGACGAAAGACGAGCGGCTCATAACTGGATATCCTATCGTTTTCCGGACACCACGAAACTCGGGCGCTAAGCTTTTGCCCCGTGAAGTATTTAACCAGGTCTGCCGTTGCCCATCTGGACGCCCCGTTCGCTGTCATGGATCTCGACGCCGCGCTCGCCAACGCCCGCGATATGGTCCGCCGTGCGAATGGCACCCCGATCCGGCTTGCGAGCAAGTCGGTGCGCATCCGCGAGATGCTGCGCCGCGTGCTGGAGCTGCCCGGCTACGCCGGGGTGCTGGGTTTCCACCTCTCCGAGGCCATCTGGTTGGTCGAGACCGGGGTCAGCGACGACGTCCTGGTCGCCTACCCCACCACCCACCGCGAGGCGCTGCGCACACTCGCCGCGTCCCGCACGCTCCGGGAGTCCATCACCGTGATGGTGGATTCTCCGGCCCACCTGGACTTCATCGACGAGGCAGTGGCCGAGGAGGTTGGTTCCGGTGCCGAACGCGGGGAGATTCGGGTGTGCATCGACGTCGACGCCAGCCTGGCCATGGGGCCGGTGCACGTGGGGGCACTGCGTTCCCCGGCCCACTCCGTGGAGCAGGTCCGGCGGCTGGCGGAGGTCGTCATCGCCCGGCCGGGGTTCCGGCTGGTGGGTCTCATGGCTTACGAGGGGCAGATCGCCGGGACCACGGATAGTTCCCCGGCGATCTCGGTGATGAAGGGGATCTCCACCCGGGAGCTGGCCACCCGGCGCGGGAAGATTGTCCGAGCCGTGGAGCAGCTCCTGGCGAGCGCGGGGCAACCGCCGCTGGAGTTCGTCAACGGCGGGGGCACTGGGTCGATCGAGACCACTTCGGCGGAAACAGTGATCACGGAGATCGGTGCGGGCTCGGGAGTGCTGGCCCCCGGGTTATTCGACCGTTATAAGAGCTTCCAACCGGATCCGGCGCAGTGGTTTGTGGTGCCGGTGGTGCGCCGCCCCGCCGCCGATGTGGTGACGGTGGCGGGTGGTGGCCGGGTGGCCTCCGGGCCGCCGGGGTCGGACCGGCTGCCGACGGTGGACTACCCCGCTGGCCTGCGCATGGCCCCACTGGAGGGCCCTGGCGAGGTACAGACCCCGCTGCGGGGGCCTGCGGCTAAAAGCCTGCAGTTGGGAGATCACGTGTGGTTCCGCCACGCGAAGGCCGGCGAGCAGGCGGAGTGGTTCGACGAGGTGATCGTCGTGTCCGGTGGTCAGATCGTGGACCGGTGGCCGACCTACCGGGGCGAGGGGCAGGCCTTCGTCTAGTCTTCCTCAGCTGCTGGAGTGACCTTGCCGATCTTCTCCAGGGAGGCGTTGCGCCGGGTGGCGCGGGTCTGGATGACCATGTCGATGATGAAGATCACCACGGCCACCCAGATGATGGAGAAGCCCACCCAACGCATCGGCTCGATATGTTCCTTGGTGACGAACACGGCCCAGAGCATCTGCATGACCGGGGTGAGGTACTGGATCATGCCCAGCGAAGTCAGGGACATCTCCTGGGCGGCGCGGGCGAAGGCCAGCAGCGGCAGGGCGGTGACCACACCCGCGACCATCAGCAGAGCCGTGTGTCCGCCACCCTCGGTGGTGAAGGTCGATTCCGGCCCCAGCCACAGCAGGTAGATCACGGCAATGGGGGCAAGCACCATCGTCTCGGCAGCCAGGGATTGCAGTGGTTCCAACCGCATGCGCTTCTTCGCCAGACCGTAGAAGCCGAAGCTCAGGGCCAGGCCCAGGGAGATGATCGGCGGCTGGCCCAGCGCGATGGTGAGGATCACGACCGCCACGGCGGCGATGGCTACCGAGAGCTTCTGCATCGGGCGCAGGCTCTCGCGCAGCAGGAGCACGCCCAGCACGACGGAGACCAGCGGGTTAATGAAGTAGCCCAACGCGGCGTCCGCGACGTGGCCGCTGTTGACCGCGTAGATGTAGAGTCCCCAGTTCACGGAGATCAGCAGCGAAGCCACCGCGACCCGGATCCATTCGCGGGGCGTGATCTCGCGCAGCAGCTTGATGCGGCGCAGCGCCAGCAGGAGCAGCAGCACGAAGACCAGGGTCCAGATGAAGCGGTGCGCCAGGATCTCCACAGGCGCGGCCGGTTCCAGCAGCGGGAAGAATGCGGGGAAGAATCCCCACATGATGTACGCGGCAAAACCCCACAGCATGGGCTACTCCTCCTCGTGCGTCACGGCGCGGATACCCATACGACCATAGGCTGCGTCCACCGGGGCCGGTTCGACGGCCATGACTTTCGGGTTCTCCGCGATCGCCTTGAGCTCGGCGGGCGCGGCGTAGACAAGGGCGCCGTTGATGGCGACCTTCTCCCCCTCCAGCCCTTCGGTGGCGATGGTGAAGACGTCCTCGCGGCGCAGCCCGGCGGCCGGCTCCGGGATTGGGCGTTGGACCACCGGGCCGATCAGCAGCGTGGACACACGCACCCGGTCCGCGTGCGGGATGTCGAAGACCTTGGCGAAGTCCTTTGGCGCCATCGCCGTGGCGGGTGAGACCAGTGCCCAGCGCGGCTCGTTCCCCTCGGCCTCGTCAAGGAGCTGGCGGGAGTGTTCCTCGTATGCCTGGTCGGACATGTAGAACGGCCCCAGCTGGTCACCATTAATGTGCATCGGCTTACTGGTGCGGTCCGACTGGGCCATCACCATGATCCCCACGAGCAGGGCTATGGCGCAGAGCCCGCCGAGCCACGCGACCCACGCGGGTCGGCGGGTATCCTCCCAGTCCAGCTCCCGCTGGCGGGCGCGGTTGGGCTTGACCACCTGCGGAGACCTAGATTCCATCGTTGGCCTCCCGCAGCCTATCCAGGGCCTGCTGGAGGTCCGCCGGGTACGGGCTATCGATCTGCATCATTCGGCCCGTGGGGTGCTCGAAGCGTAGGGAGACCGCGTGCAGCCACTGGCGGATCAGCCCCAGCTTCTCGGCAAGCTCCGGGTCCGAGCCATACATGGGGTCGCCGCACAACGGGTGGTGCAGGGAGGAAAAGTGCACGCGGATCTGGTGGGTCCGGCCGGTCTCCAGGTTCACCCGCAGCAGGCTGGCCTGCCGGTGGGCCTCCAGGGTGTCGTAGTGCGTCACCGCGTGCTTGCCATCGTCGCGCACGGCGAAGCGCCAACCCGCCGAGGGATGGCGCCCGATCGGGGCATCGATGGTCCCGGAGGTCGGGTCGGGGTGGCCCTGCACCAGCGCGTGGTAGATCTTCTCCACCTCGCGGTTGCGGAAGGCGCGCTTCAAGTGGGTATAGGCCCGCTCGCTGGCGGCGACGATCATCACCCCGGAGGTGCCCACGTCGAGCCGCTGGACAATGCCCTTGCGCTCCGGGGGCCCGGAGGTAGAGATGCGGAAACCCGCGGCCGCCAGGCCCGCGGTCACGGTGGGGCCCTCCCAGCCCAAGGTCGGGTGTGCTGCCACACCGACGGGTTTATTCACGGCGATGACGTCGTCGTCGGAATAGAGAATGTCCATGCCCTCGACGAGCTGGGGTGGTTCGGCAGCCAGGTCGCGTTCCGGGGCGGGAAGGGTGACGTCCAGCCACTGGCCGGCAACAAGCCGGTCGGACTTGCCCAGCGCCTTGCCCTCGGAGGTGATGTCCCCCGCCGCCGCGAGGTCGGCCACCACCGTCCGGGACAAACCCAGCAGCTTGGATAGGCCTGCGTCGACGCGCATCCCCGCCAGGCCATCCGGCACGGGCATCATCCGCTGTTCACGTTCGGTCATTGCGCTGCCTTCCTTTCTGCCCGGGGCTCGGCGATGAAAACGATGGCGAGGTAGAGGACCACCCCGACGGTAATAGCGATATCCGCCACGTTGAAGATCGCGAAGTTCCAGAAGCTGAAGAAGTCCACGACGTGGCCGTGCATGCCGCCCGGCTCCCGGAAGATGCGGTCGATCAGGTTGCCGGCCGCCCCTCCCCCGATCAGGCCGATGGTCAGGGCACTGAGCCCGGTGCGGGCCCGAAACGCCAGGAATACCGCAACGCCCACCGCGATGAGCTGGATGAATGCCAGCACGATGGTGGCGTCCGTGCCCATCGAAAATGCCGCCCCCGGGTTGCGGACCAACAAGAAGCGGAACCAATCGCCCAGCACCGGCACGGGTTCGCGCGGTGGCAGGGTGGCCACGGCCAGCCACTTGCTCAGCTGGTCGATGATCACCACAACCGCCAGGGTCGCCAGGGCCACGGCGGTCACGGTTCCTCGGTTACTCTGCTGCTTCACTCCAGCAAGTCTAGCTTGAGGCCCAAACTGCTACGGTTATGACCGTGTTTACTCCCTCACGCACCCGTTCCCACCGCACCGGTCGGCGCGCGATCGCCGCGCTGATGTGCTCACTCGGACTCCTCGGCACGGCCGCGTGCTCTGCTGATTCGTCGAGCCCAGAGGCCGTCGAGGCGCCGGTCGAGGGTGTGCGCGTGCAACTACTTAAACCCGGCAGCAGCCCCCGCGCGACCCTCGCCTACCGCATCGGCGAGGAGGAAACATCCCAGGAGCTGACCTATTCGGCGACCCAGGGGTTGGAGCAGAAAACCGCCCACGGCGAGGGCGAGGACGTCCCCTACGGCGATGTCACGATGGACCTGCCGCTGAACGCCACGGCGAGCGCAACGGACGAGGAGATCGCCACGACCGTCGTGGTGGGGCGCCCGGACGGGACGAACGCGGAGCTGAACGAGGACATGGCCTCCGCCGAGGGCTTCGAGATGCACCAGACGATGGAGCCCAGCGGCCGGGTGAAGACCCGCTCCTTCGGCGCTCCCGAAGGTGCCACGGACGGGGCCCGGGCCAGCGTGGAGCAGGCGCTAACGCAGATGACGGACCTGCCGATCGTCTTCCCTGAGGAGGAAGTAGGCCCGGGCGCGACGTGGACGGTCAGCGGACGCGTGGACGAGGGGGTCTCGCTGCGCCAGGAGCTGACGTACACGCTCGTGGAGCGGGACGGCGACAAGGTCATCCTCGACGTCGCGGCCAAGCGCCGACCGGCGGTCGCGAGCCTGGCGGATACGGACCTGAAGGTGCTGGAGGCGGATTCAACCTCCGAGGGACGGATCACCGTCGACCTCACCCGCCCGCTGCCCGCCGAGGGCAAGGTCAGCGTGGAAACGACCGTCACTTACGGCAAGGACGACGCCCCGCTGCGCGTACTGCAGACCATCACGTCGCGCAGCGAATGGAAGTAGGCCGTTGACAGCCTAAGGCCCAGGGAGCAGAGCCCAGGGCATGGGGAGCTTAGAGCTCCTTACACATCGGCGGGACCTGCTCCGGCAGAACCGTCTCGACGAGGGTGCACGCCCAGCGGGTGTCCAGCTTCCACTTGCCATCCTCGTGGACGAACTCCACTCCACTGATGACCTGCGGGTCCCGCTCCGGCGCCTGCAGCTTGATGGTGGCCTCGGCCATATCCGGCAGCACGCCCGGCAGCACCGGGTCCACGACCTCGAGCTTCGCCTGAGCCTCGTTCTGACTGCGGGTCAGCGCCTCGAAGATTTCCGGAGCCTGGTCACCATCCACGACGGAATTGACCTTCTCCTCGGCTGGGACGCGCGGGTCAACGGCCTTGAGGAGGACCTCCTGCAGTTCCTGCGGGGTCGGCAACTTCTCCTCCGGTGCGGTGGAGGACGGTGCGCTGCTGGCGGCGGTCTGCTCGGTGGTGGCTGCGTTATCCGCATCCTCCGAGCCGCAGGCGGTCAGCGTGAGGCCGGCGACGGCAGCGGTTGCCACGGCCACGGACTTCCAGATCTTCACGGTCAACATTCTCCTTCGACGCGGGGGTGTCAAAGCCCTGATCCTACTCGCCTGGGTGTCAAAGCCCGCTTCCGCAGGCGTTGGTGTGCGCCGGATCTCATTCCGGGCGGGGCTCAGTCGGGTCTTCCCCACCGAGCTCCAGCTGCCCGCCGTCATCATCCGCAGCCGTATCCCAGGCCAGGCTGTCCAGCGGGTCCGCGGGCTGGAGCTTCGGGTCGTCGGTGCCGAAGGTGGCGATGCGTCCCGGACCGGTTTCGCGGGTCTCAAAGCGCACCGTCACCACGCCCACCCCACTTCCCTGCACCCAGCCATGCCCGTAATCCGGATGCCAGACGTCCTGGGTCTGTTTCCACCGGTTTTCCGACTGCTCCCCCGCACCCCCGGGGTGTGACTCGCCAGCTGCGTCGGCCTCCGCCGGGATCACCCCCGGGCCGCTAACGGTCGTAGCACTCAGGTGCGGCACCGCGGGGTGGCTGAGCTCTGGGAAGAGCATCTCCTGCCGGTCGTGGCTGAGTCCGGAAAATCCCACGCCCACCAGCCGCACTGCGCCGGAGTCCTCCGGGCGCGGCAGTACCGCGCGGGCGGCGCGCAACAACTGCTCGAAGTCATCGGTTGGTGCGGGCAGCGTGGTTGACCGGGTGTGCAACGCGAAGTCGCTGGTACGGATCTTCACCGTGACAGTGCGTGCGGCCCGACCGTCCTTGCGCAGCCGCCGATAGGCCTGCCGGGCGGAGAGTTCCATGATGTTCAGCACGTCCCGGTAGGTCCGCGCGTCCACCGGCAGGGTCTGTTCGGCACTGATCTGCTTCGCCTCCGCCCGTGGGGCCACGGGCCGGGGGTCGTCACCGCCGGCCATGACCTGAACCTCCAGGCCGACCTTGCCGAGCAGTGATTTCACGTCGGTGGGGTCCATGTCCACGAACTGCTGAATCGTGTACACGCCCACGTCGGCGAGCTTGGCCTGAGCGACCCGACCGATCCCCCACAGGTCGCCCACGGGGCGCGGCCCGAAGGTGGCCATCCGGTCCTCCACCACGAAGATGCCGTGGGGCTTGGCCAGGTCGCTGGCCATCTTCGCGTCCAGCTTGGTGCTCGCAATCCCGATGGAGCATGGCAGCTCCGTGGCCTCCTCCACCGCGCGCTGGAGGCCCTCGGCCCACCGCCGGGCGGCCGCGGCATCGGCCAACCCCTGTGGTTCGGCGAAGCCCTCGTCGACCGAGAGCTGCTCGACCACGCCCGCGCGCTCGGCGATGACCTGGAAGATTCGCCGGGAAATGGTCTTATACAGCACCGACCGGGGCTGGACCACGATCGCCCGGTTGCGGCACAGCCGGATCGCCTGGTGCATCGGCATGGCTGAGCGCGCGCCGTACACGCGCGCCTCGTAGCTCGCCCCGGCCACAACCCCGCGCCCGGACATCCCGCCCACAAGGACGGGCCGGTCACGCAGGGTCGGCCGGGTCAGTTGCTCCACGGACGCGTAGAACGCGTCCATGTCGATGTGGGCGACCCAGCGCATGGCGGCTTAGCGAGCCACCTTTGCCACCTCGGCGGTCACGCCGGCCACGATCTCGTGGCCCAGCTTCTCGCCGGTGAGCACCTCGTGCTCCACCGCAAGGACCTCCTCGGCGATGTGGCCGATGTGCTGCTTAGCCCAGTCCTGCTTCTCCGCCGGCACCGACAGGCGCAGGCTGATGCGGTCGGAGACCTCGAAGCCCTCGTTCTTGCGGGCGTCCTGCAGGCCACGGATAACATCCGCTGCCCAGCCTTCGGCCTCCAGCTCGGGGGTGACGGTCGTGTCGAGGACCACCAGGCCGTCGACCCCACCCGGGCCCGCGACGCGCGCGGTGGAGTCCGGGTTCTCCGCCACCAGGCGCTCGGTGTACAGCTCCGGGGTCAGGACGATATCGCCGTCGACGACGACGTTCTCGCCGTCGCGGACGTAGTTACCCGCCTTGACGTTCTTGATCGCGCGCTGGACGTCACGGCCGAGCGTCGGGCCGGCGACCTTCGCGTTGACGACGACCTCGAAGCTGCCCGCGGAGTCGACGTCATCCGTCAACTCCACGTCCTTGACATTGACCTCGTCGCGGATGGTGGCGGCGAAGTCCGCGAGCCGTGCAGACTCCGGCAACGCGACCGTGAGCTTCGGCAGCGGCAGACGGTTGCGCAGCTTATTGGACTTGCGCACCGAGCTGGCCGAGGAGCAGACCGCACGGGTGGCATCCATCGCGTCGACGAGCTCCGCGTCGGCCGGGAAGTCCTCGGCCTTCGGGTAGTCCGCCAGGTGGACGGAACGCTCGCCGGTGAGCCCACGCCAGATGACCTCGGAGATGTACGGCAGCAGCGGCGCGGTCACGCGGGTGGCCACCTCGAGCACCGTGTACAGGGTGTCGAAGGCCTCCGGGTGAGCATCCTGGCCAGCCCAGAAACGGTCACGGGAGCGGCGCACGTACCAGTTGGTGAGGATGTCGGCGTACTGACGCACCTCGTCGCAGGCGTCCGCGATGCGGGTATCGGCCAGAGCCTTGTCCACGTTGGCCACCAGGTCGTGGGTCTTGGCGAGAATGTAGCGGTCCAGCACGTTATCGGAGTCCACGGACCAGCGCGCCTCCTCGGAGGCGTAGAGCTGCAGGAAGCTGTACGCATTCCAGATCGGCAGCAGCGCCTGGCGCACGCCCTCGCGGATGCCCTGCTCGGTGACGATCAGGTTACCGCCACGCAGGATCGGGCTGGACATGAGGAACCAGCGCATCGCGTCGGAGCCGTCACGGTCGAAGACCTCGTTGACGTCCGGGTAGTTGCCCTTGGACTTGGACATCTTCAGCCCGTCGGAGCCCAGGACGATGCCGTGGGCGACGACCTTCTTGAACGCCGGGCGGTCGAACAGCGCGGTGGAGAGTACGTGCTGGACGTAGAACCAGCCGCGGGACTGGCCGGAGTACTCGACGATGAAATCCGCCGGCTGCTCCTCCTCGAAGGCCGCCACGTTCTCAAACGGGTAGTGGTACTGGGCGAAAGGCATGGAGCCAGACTCGAACCAGCAGTCGAGGACGTCCGGGACGCGACGCATCATGGACTTGCCGGTCGGGTCATCCGGGTTCGGGCGGACCAGCTCGTCGATGTCCGGGCGGTGCAGGGACTTCGGACGGACGCCGAAGTCGGCCTCCAGCTCCTCGATGGAGCCGTAGACGTCCACGCGTGGGTACTGCGGGTCATCGGAAACCCACGCTGGGACCGGGGAGCCCCAGTAGCGGGTGCGGGAGATGTTCCAATCGCGGGCACCCTCCAGCCACTTACCGAACTGGCCGTCGCGGATGTGCTCCGGGATCCACTCGATCTGCTGGTTGAGCTCCACCATGCGGTCGCGGATCTCGAGCACATTCACGAACCAGCCGGGCAGAGCCATGTAGATCAGCGGCTCGCCGGAGCGCCAGGAGTGCGGGTAGGAGTGGACGATCGTCTGGTCGCGCAGGACGTGCTGCTTGGCCTTCAGATCACGGATGATGTCGCGGTTGGCGTCGAAGACGAGCGTGCCCTGGTACTCGGGCACCAGGGAGGTGAACTTGCCGTCGGCGTCCACCGGGATGACCAGGTCGATGCCGTAGCCCTTACAGACGTCCATATCGTCCTCACCGAAGGCCGGGGCCTGGTGGACGACACCGGTGCCGTCCTCGGTAGAGACGTAGTCCGCGACGAGCACCATGAAGGCGTTGTCCTGATCAGCGAAGTGATCGAAGACCGGGGTGTACTCCAGGCCCTCAAGCTCAGCGCCGGTGAAGGTCGCCAGCACCTCTGGCTCCTTGCCGAGCTCCTTGGCGTAGGCACCCAGCAGTGCACTAGCCAGCAGCAGCTTCGCGCCGACGAAGCCCTCCGCACCGTCGTCGCCGACCTTAACCAGGGAGTACTCGATCTCCGGGCCGACGGCCAGGGCGAGGTTGGACGGCAGCGTCCACGGGGTCGTCGTCCAGGCGATGGCCGCGGCGTCGTGCAGCTCGGGGTGCGCCTCCCAAGTCTTGGTGGCTGGGTAGCCCTCGCGTGCGCCGGTGAACGGCATGGTCACGGTGACCGTCGGGTCCTGGCGGTCGCGGTAGGAGTCGTCGAGGCGGGTCTCCTGGTTGGACAGCGGGGTGTGCTCGGCCCAGGAGTACGGCAGCACGCGGAAGCCCTGGTAGATCAGGCCCTTGTCGTAGAGCTCCTTGAAAGCCCACATGACGGACTCCATGTAGTCCTGGTCCATGGTCTTGTAGCCGTTTTCGAAGTCGACCCAGCGAGCCTGACGGGTGACGTAGTTCTCCCACTCATCGGCGTAGTGCATGACGGACTTGGCGCAGTACTCGTTGAAGCGGTCGAGCCCCATGGACTCGATCTCGCCCTTGTCCTTGATGCCCAGTTGCTTCTCCGCCTCCAGCTCGGCAGGCAGGCCGTGGCAGTCCCAGCCGAAGACGCGCGGGACGTGGTAGCCGGCCATGGTGCGGTAGCGCGGGACGATGTCCTTGACGTAGCCGGTGAGCAGGTGGCCGTAGTGCGGCAGGCCGTTGGCGAACGGCGGGCCGTCGTTGAAGACGTACTCCTCGTTGTCCTTGCGGTTATCGAGGCTGGCCTGGAAGGTATTGTCCTTCTTCCAGTACTTCAGTACCTCTTCTTCCATGGCCGGGAAGTTGCTGCCCCCGCCGCTCATGTCCACGCGGGGGTAGACGCCGCCAGCTGGTGTAGCCATAAGAAAATCCTCGTCTCTGGTGCTTAAAATGAAATTTCTTTCAAGCACAGGGACGAGGATTCGCGGTACCACCCTGCTTGAAGCCTTCCGTGGGCGCCACCCGCCCGTTGGAAAGGCTTCCTCTTATCTTGCGTTGTTGTACGGAACGCGACTCCGCTCGGTTCTACTGGGCATCCCTCGTGGGGGCTGTTCTTCCGAGACGCTCACCGGTGATGGCCGGGTCCTCGCGGTGGGTTGGCTCGGTGTGGCTGCCAACCCTAGGGGTAAAGCTATGTAGTTATTTTTTGCTCTTCCGGTGCTGGATGGCCTCTGCGATGGAGAGCAGGACTCCGATGGCTGCGATGATCACGCAGATCCAGGCCCAGGTGACTGAGCCCAGGTAGAGCGCCACCAGGAGTGCCGCAAATCCGAGGACCGCGAGGCCCAGTGAGGCCACGAGCATGATCGCTAGTTTCGCTCGCCTTCGCCCTCGACGGCCTTCGGCGCTGCGGTGCCGCGGCTGTTGAGGTCCTCAAGCTGGGACTCGAGGAAGGTCTTCAGGCGGGTGCGGTACTCGCGCTCGTAGGTGCGCAGCTCCTCGATGCGGGCCTCGAGAGCGGTCTGCTGCTTCTTCACCGTGGTCATGATCTCGGTGTGCTTGCGCTCGGCGTCCTGCTGCAGGGCGTTGGCCTTCTCCTGCGCCTGGCGCACGGTGGCCTCTGCCTGAGCGTTGGCGTCGGAGACCAGGGTCTCGGACTTCTGCTTCGCGTCGGAGAGCTGGGTCTCGGACTTCTGCTTCGCGTCGGCCAGCATCTTCTCGGAGCGGGTCTTCGCGTCGGAGAGCTGCTCCTCGGAACGCTTCTGGGAGTCCGCCAGCTGGTTCTTCGCGGTGGAGTCCGCGTTGTCCAGGGTCTTCTTCGCCTCGGCGCGGGCCTCATCCAGCATGGCGTTGGACTCGGTCTTCGCGTCGTTGGTGAGGCGGTCGGCCATCTCCTGAGCCAGGGACAGCACGCGGGCGGCCTGCATGTGGGTGTCCTCGGTGGCAGCGCCCTTGGCAGCTGCACCACCGGCGACACCGGAAGCCTGCGGGGCAGCCTTGCCAGCCTGGGACTTCGCGGCCTCGGCATCCTGCTGAGCCTTCTTGGCCTTCTCCTCAGCCTCCTGAGCGCGGCGCTCAGCGGCCTCAGCGCGCTGCTCCGCCTCCTTCAGCTTGGACTGCAGGCCAGAGACCTCGGCAGCACCCTTGGACTGGGTGTTCTGAGCCTCGCGGCGAGCCTCCTCGCGGACCTCGGCCTCAACCTCGGAGCGGATCTGCTTGCGCAGTGCCTCCTCGTCGACCTTGGTGTCCGCTGCGGCAGCGGCCGGCTGGCTGCCGTCGCCCACCTGGCTGCGAAGTTCAGCGTTCTCGTCCTGGAGCTCGGCGAGGGTGTCCTCAACGAGGTCGAGGAACTGATCGACCTCGTCCTCGTTGTAGCCACGCTTACCAATCGGGGGCTTACTGAACGCAACATTGTGAACGTCAGCTGGTGTGAGCGCCATCAATACTTCCCTTCGCTCTCGGTTATTTTCGGCAATGCCTGTCTGCAGGATGGTTTTATTCTTCAGAAAGACTGTATTCCACCATACCAGCGCGAAAAGGCTTTGTTCCTATCAAGAGGTGGTTTTCTTCACCAGTTCTGAAAAACCATCGCCCTGGCCGGGTGCTCCCGGGATTCCTCGCTAGAGGAGGGAGTACAGAATCATCGTGAGAATCTGCAAACCAAAGAACAGCACCAAGACAGAAACGTCGAGGGCAACCCCGCCCATATTCAGCGGCGGGATGAGCTTACGCAGCCCCTTGACCGGCGGATCGGTGATCGCGAAGATCGGCTCGGCAAGCATGATGAACCAGCGCTGCGGGCGCCAATTCTGGGAGAAGGACTGCACCATCTCCACGATGATCCGCACGATGAGGAGCAGCGTGAAAAGGCGGACGAGCAGGATGAGTGCTCCGATGAGGTTGACCACTCGGGATCAGCCCTCCGTCAGCTGATCCAGCTGGGACTGCTCGAGCTCAATGCCGTGCGGGATCAGCACGAAGTTACGAACCCCACCCAGCTTCTTCAGCTCGGCATCCAGGCCCAGGCTCAGGCCTGCGGCGAAGTCCAGCACGCGGGTTGCGGCGGACTTCTCCATCCCGCCCAGGTTGAAGACGACGACGTCGCCGGTCTTCAGCGCCTCGGAGATCTCGCGCGCCTGGTTGTACTCGTTCAGCGCCAGGCGGATAACCATCGGATTCTTCTGCGCCGGGGCAGCCTCACGCTCGGTAGCACCGTAGCGGGAACGCGCCGGGGCCGCGTGCTCCCGGTCGGAACCGTAGCCGTGAGAGGAGCCAGCCTCGGAGCGTCGCTCGCTGGAGCGGTAGGAACCATAGTGATCGGAGTCGTAGCGTCCGGCCGAACGGTCCTCACGCTCGTGGCGCTCGGTGCGCTCTTCGAAGTTATCGCGGTAGTAAGGGTCCTCGTAGCTTTCTACGCCCCCGAGCCCGAAGAACTCCTTGAACTTATCGCCAAAGCCCTCAGCCATGCTTGGGTTTCCTTTCGCTTGCTGCAATCACTGTTTATTGGGGTATTCGTTGTTCGTTAACGTACTGGTCGCGGGCCCATGATGTCCGTACCGACACGCACCAACGTGGAGCCCTCGCCGATAGCGATCTCCAGGTCGTGGCTCATGCCCGCGGAGTACACCGGCGCGCCCAGAACGCGGTCGCTGATGCCGTCCAGCAGCGCGCGGCCGCGGGCGAAGACCTCGGCCGGGTCACTGCCCAAAGGAGGGACGGTCATGAGGCCGCGCAGCTCGAGGTGCTCCGAACCCGCAACCAGGTCCGCGAGCTGGTCGATCTGGTCCTCCGGGGCACCGCCGCGCTGGGGGTCACCGTCGGCGCTGAACTGCACCAGTACCGGCAGCTTCTCCGCCCGGTCGCCGCGCTCCAGCGCCAGGCCGGCGCCGCGTTCGAGGGCGTTAATGAGGCGCTCCGAGTCCGCGGTGTGGACAGCGGCGGCCCACCGAGCCACAGAGTTGGCCTTGTTGGTCTGGATCTGACCCACCATGTGGATCTCGACGCTTCCCGCCAGGTCAGCGGCCTTGCGCTTGGCTTCCTGTTCGCGGTTTTCCCCGACCGCGTGGATGCCGCCGGCGCGCAGGAGCTCGATGTCTTCTACCGGGTGAAACTTCGTGATCGGCAGGAGGTCTGCTCCCCCGGCCACGGCGATGCGCTGCCGCACGGCTCGGAGGTTCTCCGCCAGCTGCTCTGCCCGCTGGGCGCGGGCCTTATCTCCATCTGGGCTTGTCATGATGGCATCCAGATTACGCCAGCTTGGCGACCGGTGGTTCCCTCGCGGCGGTAGCTGAACAGGTTCTCGGAGGCAATGGTGCAACGTGGGTCGATGTCCACCGCGCCCACGCCGAGGCTTTCGAGCTGGCGGGCGACGCCCGCCCGGATGTCGAGCCCAGTGGTCCCCTGCTTCGTACGGGTTTTCGCCCCAGGCAGGCGGGACTCCACGTCCGCCGCCATGTCGGCCGGAACCTCGTAGTTTTCGCCGCTGGCCGCAGCCCCCATCACCGCATGGATCGCGGCGGGGTTGGCGCCAAGCTCCACCATGCGCTCCACGGCCCGGGCAACGATGCCGTTGCGGGCCCCGATCCGCCCGGCGTGGACCGCGGCGATGACGCGGGCGTCCTGATCGGCGAGCAGGAGGGGGACGCAGTCGGCAGTCAGGACGACCAGCGGGACGTCCCGCAGCGTCGTGACGAGAGCGTCGGAGGCCGGCACGGGACCCGACCCCACCATGTCCGCGGTGACCTCCGTGACCGTCGGGGTGTGCAGCTGCTCCATGAACATGAAGCGCTCCGCGTCGAGCCCCAGGATCTCGGCGAGTCGTCCGCGGTTGGCGGCGACCGCCGCCGGGTCGTCCCCGACGTGATCTCCCAGGTTAAAGCTGCCGTAGGGAGCCTCGGAGACGCCACCGTCACGGGTGGTAAACACCATCCGGACGGGGCGCTCGGTCGGGTGTGCCGTAGCCATCGCTGTTAGAGGAAGGACGGGAGGTCGAGGTCGTCGCCCTCGTCCGGGCCGTCGGTGCGCTCGTGGCGCGGGCGAGCCGGCTCGTCAGAGGTGAACAGGCCACCGCCGCGTGCGGGGTTCTGGCCTGCGCGGCCCTCGCGGGCGGCGAAGGAGCTCTGGCGCTCCTGGCGCGGCTCGCTTGCTGGGGTCGCTGGCTGGGCCGGTGCGGCTTCCTGCAGTGGCTCAGCCTCGACGCGCGGGGCCTCGGAGTCACCGAAGATGCTGGCGCCGCGGTTCTCGGCAGCGTGGGCAGCCCCGCCGCGCTGGGCGCTGGAGGATGCCGACGGGGAGTCGTCGAAGCCGGTGGCGATGACGGTGACGCGAACCTCGTCGCCGAGCTGGTCGTCGATGATGGTGCCGAAGATGATGTTGGCGTCCTCGTCGGCCATGGTCTGGACCAGGGATGCGGCCTCGGAGACCTCCATCAGGCCCAGGTCGGAGCCACCCGCGAAGGAGAGCAGCACGCCCTTGGCGCCCTGCATGGTGTTTTCCAGCAGCGGGGAGTTGATCGCGGCCTCGGTGGCCTTGACGGCGCGCTGCTCACCGCGGGAGGTGCCGATGCCCATCAGGGCGGAGCCGGCGTCGGTCATGACGGAGCGGACGTCCGCGAAGTCCACGTTGATCACGCCCGGGGTGGTGATCAGCTTGGTGATGCCCTCGACACCGGACAGCAGCACCTCGTCTGCCTTGCGGAAGGCGTCCATCATGGACAGCTGCTCGTCGGAGAGCTTCAGCAGGGAGTCGTTCGGGATGACGATGAGGGTGTCGCAGACGTCGCGGAGCTCCTCGATACCCGCCAGAGCCTGCTTGGTGCGGCGCGGCCCCTCGAAGGTGAACGGGCGGGTGACGACACCGACGGTCAGGGCGTTCTGCTTCTTCGCGATGTTTGCGACGACCGGGGCGGCACCGGTGCCGGTGCCACCGCCCTCACCGGCGGTGACGAAGACCATGTCCGCACCAGCGAGGATCTCCTCGATCTGGTCCTTGTGGTCCTCGGCGGACTTGCGGCCGACATCCGGGTTGGCGCCGGCGCCAAGACCACGGGTTTCCTCGCGGCCGATGTCGAGCTTCACGTCAGCATCGGTGAGCATGAGAGCCTGCGCGTCGGTGTTGATCGCGATGAACTCCACGCCCTGCAGCTTCTCGTCGATCATGCGGTTGACGGCGTTGACTCCGCCGCCGCCGACACCAACCACCTTGATTTCTGCGAGGTGGTTTCCAGGAGTTGTCATAAAGTTTTCCGCCTTCCTTGTGCGCGAGCCTTCGGGGAAAGGTCCGCGCTAATGTGTGGAGCCTTTTCGTTGCCTTCCATCTTGACCCGTGGGGCCAAGGATTTGGCGCACATTTCGGGAGCGTGTCGTATCTTTAAAGTTCTACTTTAAGGTTCCGACCTGCAATTATCGGCACATGAGTCACACTAGTCACACGCGCTTCAGTAGCGCCGCGCCAACCCCAACGCGGCGGAAAAATCCCACTTAATCCCGGGCTGTCGGCATGGCGGGATTGGACACGTTCCACGTGGGCTGCTCGCGCTGCAGCACCACGCGCACCGCCTCGGCCTTCTCCGTCAGCTGCTCGGCTGCACCGAAGTACACGACCTTGCGGGGCTTGGCCTCCCCCTTAGGGGCGGGCAGCTCGAAGGTCATCTCGACCGCCTCAGCGTTCGGCACCGCGACCTCCACCAGTTGCTTGCGGTTCTCCGGCTGCAGCGCATTCACCGCCGCCGCACCGGCAGCCAGTGCCCGGGTGTCGCCGTCCTTGACCTTGGTAAACGGCACCGCACCCTCCGGGGCCGGGCCCTTGAGGAAGACCTTGCCGTCCCGGTCGATCAGGGATGTCTCCCCACCCTCGTCGAGCACGCCGACGGCCTCGTGTTCGGTGATTTGAATTGTCACGGTGCTCGGCCAGCTGCGCGAGACGGTTACCTTCTTCACCCACGGCGTCGGGGCGACGTTCCGGGCGACCTGCTCGGTATCCAGGCGCAGCATGTTGCTCTGCTGGCCCACCCCGCTCGCTTCGCTGACCTGCTGCACATCAGCGTTTGTGGCGCCCTGGACGTCGACGTTCTTGACGGTAAGAACCGGGAAGAAGAAGAGCACCGCCCACGCGACAACGACGGCCAGCACCGCCACAAACGCCCACCGGCGCCGCGCGTGCTTGCTTCGCCTGCGACGTTCCCGGGCCTGCGCTCCCGCGCTGCGGGGGCCGCGCCGATCGCGTGTGGTCTTTTCTTCCGCCATGGCTCCTACTCCCCCTGCGCTTCCCGGCCGCAGCGCAGGATCTCATCGGCGAGCATGGTGACCGTGCCAGCACCGATGGTGAGCACCACGTCCCCCGGCTTCGCGATGCCGATGACCTGCTCCGCAACAGCGGAGAAGTTTGGCTGGAAGTGCCAGTCGCAGGTCAGCTTCTCACCGATGATGCGGGAATCCACGCCCTCCACCGGCTGCTCACGCGCGCCGAAAATATCCAGCAGAACAACCTCGTCCGCCAGGGACAGGGCACGGGCGAATTCAGCGGCGAAGTTCATGGTGCGGCTGTACAGGTGGGGCTGGAATACCGCGATGATGCGTCCGGCGTCGGTCGCCTCGACCAGCTCCTTAGCGGCGGTGAGCACCGCGGTGACCTCGGTCGGGTGGTGCGCATAATCGTCGTAGACCCGCACACCACCGGCCTCACCGTGGTACTCGAAACGGCGGCGCACCCCGTCGAAATCGGCCACACCAGCGATGACCTTCTCCAGGTCCGCGTCCAGGAGCGCACCGCCGGTGATCGCGGCGACCCCGTTGAGCGTCATGTGTGCCCCCGGGATGGCCACGCGGATGTCCTCACAGCGTTCCTCCTGGCCGGGCAGGGTGAACCGAACCTTCGCAGCCGTACCACGTGCGTCGGGGCGCATCTCCTCGATAATCGCGGCGGCCGGGATATCCGGGTGTTGGTCGACGGCCGCGCGGGTGCCGTAACCCAACACCGTGGGCGCCGAACCCGCGGCGCGAACCCGGGCTGCCAGCGCGGCAGCGCCCGGGTCGTCGAGGCAGCACACCAGGTAGCCACCCGGGGTGACCTTCGTGGCGAACTCATCAAAGATCGCCACATAGGCCTGTTCCGTGCCGTAGTAGTCGAGGTGATCCGGCTCGATGTTCGTAATCACCGCAACTTCCGGGCTATAGGAGAGGAACGAACCATCGGATTCGTCGGCCTCGGCGATGAAGATCTCCCCGGTGCCGTGGTGGGCGTTCGTACCCGCGCGGTTCAACTGCCCGCCGATGGCAAACGAAGGATCGAGGCCGGCAGCCTGCACGCCCACCACCGCCATCGAGGTCGTGGAGGTCTTCCCGTGGGTGCCCGCCAGTAGGAACGCCCGGCGATCGGACATGAGGGCGGCGAGCACGTCGGAGCGGCGGACGACGGGGATCCCGGCCTCGCGGGCAGCGGTGAGCTCAGGATTATCCTGCGGAATCGCGGCGAAGGAGGTCACGACAACCGTCGGAAGTGCCGCGCCACCGGTGACGTTGGCGGCGTCGTGTCCGATAGCAACCTCCGCCCCGGCTGCACGCAGCGCCAGAACACTGCGGGAATCCTTCATGTCGGAGCCGGTGACGCTGTAGCCCCGGGCAAGCAGGATTCGAGCGATGCCGGACATCCCGGCCCCGCCGATGCCCACCATGTGGGTGCGGCTCAGATCAATCTGTTCAGGCTGCGTGGTCATGGGATCCTCAATCTTCGTGGGAAGGGCTATTGCCTTGAAAGGGGTGTCGTAGTGGTCGCGCCGGGAGAGGCCACCTGCTGGTGCTGTGGCCCGGCGTCCGGCTGAAGCGGGTCTGGGCGCCTAGCGGGCTGCTGAAAGCAGAGCTCGAGCAATCTCGTCCGCCGCATCGCGGTGACCGGCGGACTCGGCTGCCGCGCTGGCCTGGGCCAGCCGCTGCTCGTCGCCGAGCAGTGCGGTGACCTCCGAGGCGACGCGCGCGCCGTCGAGCTCGGCATCGGGGACAATCACCCCGCCACCGGCGTCGACAACAGGGCGGGCGTTGAGCTCCTGCTCCCCGTTGCCGTGCGGCAGCGGGACGTAGATGCCAGGCAGGCCGACGGCGGAGACCTCGGCGACGGTCATCGCACCCGCGCGGCACAGTACGGCGTCGGCTGCGGCGAGCGCGAGATCCATGCGGTCAATATACGGCACCGCCTGGTAGCGGGGTGCGGTGTCGAATTCGGGTGCGGTGATCTCGTTCTTCTTGCCGAAGGCGTGGAGGACGCCCACGCCCGCCTCGTGGAGGGCATCGGCGGCGTCAACAACCCCGCGGTTGATGCTGGCCGCGCCCTGGGAACCACCGGTGACCAGGAGGACCGGTCCTTCGGGGTCAAGGCCAAAGAACTCGCGAGCCTCGGCGCGCAACGCTGCGCGGTCCAGGTTCAACACGGATTCCTTGACCGGGATGCCCACGATCTTCTCGTCCTTCAGGCCCGAGCCCGGCACGGCGGCCAGTGCAGTCCCACCGAGGCGAACGCCCAGCTTGTTAGACATGCCGGCACGGGCGTTGGCCTCGTGCACGAAGAACGGGATTCCCAGCGAGCGGGCGGCGAGATAGGCCGGAGCGGAGACGTAGCCACCAAAGCCGATGAGGACGTCCGCCTGGACGTCACGGAGGTGGGCCTTGGTCTCGTCGATGGCCTGCTTCAAACGCAGCGGCAGGGTGAATAGGTCCTTATTCACCTTCCGCGGGACCGGAACCGGCGGGATCATGCGCAGGTCAAAGCCGCGGTCAGGCACGATCGAGGCTTCCAATCCCTTGGGGCTACCCAGTGCGGTGATCCGGGCGTTCGGGGCCAGGCGCTTCACAGCCTCGGCGACCGCGAGCGCTGGCTCGATGTGGCCAGCGGTTCCGCCTCCTGCGACGACCACCGACGGCGCGGCATCGGTACGCCCGCCTGCTGGATGATCCTCCCGGTGTGTGCTGTGGCCCATGGGTTTCTACTTCCTCCTTGGCGAGTAGCGGTTCGCGCTACTGCGGCGTCGACGTTGCGGCAGTGGTTCCTGCCGGTGCCAGCTATTAGTGCCATCGTAATCCGGCACGCGATCGCGGTGCGGCAGCCGCTCCTGCGCGCGACGGTTCCGGTCACGTTCCCGGCGGACATCCTGCCCCGCGGTGCCCGCGGTGGACTCCCGGCGGGTCACCGGTCGGCCGTAGCGCTGTGTCGTATTGCGACGCTCGATGCGGCGCTCCTCCCCCGCCCGGTACGGCAGCGGCTCCGGCAGCAGGAACATCCGGTCGAAGAGGCTACGACCCTCGTGCTGCATCGAGGAGATCGCCTTGGGCTCGTGGCGTGCGCAATTGGCGAGGAGACCGAGCGAGCCCAGGGTGATGACCATAGAGGTACCGCCCGCGGAGATCAGTGGCAGCTGGATACCCGTCATCGGCATCAGGCCCACGACGTAGGAGATGTTGTACAACGCCTGCACGACGATGCCCAGGGTCAGGGTTGCGGCGAGCATGGACAGGAACGGGTCTGCCTGCGCCAGGGCGGTGCGGATGCCGAACCAGCCGAGGAAGGCGAAGAGCGCGACCACGATGATGGCCCCCACCCAGCCGAGCTCCTCCCCGATGATTGCGAAGATGAAGTCATTCTTCGCCTCCGGCAGGTAGTACCACTTCGCGCGAGATTGCCCCAGCCCCGTGCCGGTCAGGGAGCCGTCCGAGAGGCTCAGCAGCCCCTGATAGGACTGGTAGGACGGCCCGCTGGTGCTGCCCTCCCGGAAGTTCAGGAACAGGGTGTCCTTCCACGTCGTGATGCGGTCGCTTCGGTAGGCCTGGGCGATGGTCGCGCCAGTGGCCAGCAGCGCGATGACACCGCCGACGAG
Source organism: Corynebacterium sp. MSK039 (assembly GCF_030232315.1). Lineage (NCBI taxonomy): Bacteria > Bacillati > Actinomycetota > Actinomycetes > Mycobacteriales > Corynebacteriaceae > Corynebacterium > Corynebacterium sp. MSK039. Next base: position 22,571 of record NZ_JASPJL010000006.1, on the reverse strand, counting down.
GGCGATGAGGCGAGCCGAGACACCGGAGAAGAAGAACAGCGCCATCAACACGATGCCCACGGTGAGCATCATGCCGAGGTCCTTCTGCAGCAGAACCAGCAGCACCATGGCCGTGCCCACGGCCAGGAATCGACCAAGAGCGGGGCGGAATTCGTCGGTCTGGCGCGTCTTGGAGCTGATCTCCGCCGCACCCCACACAGCCAGCGCCACCTTGGACAGCTCGGAAGGCTGAATACCGAAGGAGCCGAAGCGGATCCACGAGTGGGAACCGATTTCCGCGCCAACACCAACCCCCGGGATGAACAGTGCTACCTGCAGGAACAGTGCGAGGCCGAGCAGCCACGGGGAGATGGCCTTGATGGTGTCCGGCCGGAGCCGCAGGGCAAGCCAGGCAACCACGAGGCCGAGGACGACGTACAGGGCCTGGTTGAGGAATACGGACCACACGGAGGTATCCGGGGTGCGCGCGGTGACCATCGAGGAGGACAGCACCATCGTCAAACCAATGGCGGTGAGCATCAGGGTGATGCTCAGGATCACCTTGTAGTTCAGCTGCGGGGCGTCCAGCACCGCGCTGATCTTGGCACCCACGCCCTTGGCGGTGGAGTTCTGCCCGTCACCGCTCTGCTTCGGCCGCGTTTGATCCGCGCTGCGGCGGGGGTACTCGGTGCGGGCGGGTTGGCGCCGGGCACGATCACGGCCTGAGCCGTGGTGTGAAGTCATAGTCATGAGCTCTCGCCCTCCCGTTCGCTGGCGCTTGCCTGGGCGTCTGTGCCCCTAGCGTAGGCGGCGAAGAGTTCGCCGCGCTGTGCCATGCCTGTGTACATATCCAGAGACGCCGCCGCCGGCGCGAGGACAACGCTGTCCCCCGGTTCCGCGAGGCTACGGGCGGCGGCCACTGCCTCGGCCATGGCCCCCTCCGGGTCGGTGTTCACGATGTCCGTGACGGGCAGGTCTGGGAACTGCGCTGCCAGTTCGCGAATGATCTCCGCCCGGTCACAGCCGAGGACGACCGCGCCTCGCAGCCCAGGTCCGACGGTAGCGATGAGGTCGTGAACCTCCGCGCCCTTGAGCTGGCCGCCGGCGACCCACACGATGTTCTCTAGCCCGCCGAGTGCGGCAATGGCTGCGTGCGGGTTCGTGGCCTTGGAGTTATCAATCCAGATCACCCCTTCTGCCAGGTGCACGGCTTGGCCACGGTGCGCCTGCACTTCGAAGCCGTGCAGCGCCTGCGAAATGGCTACTGGAGACACGTCGAAGGCTCGCACGAGGGCGCAGGCCGCCACGGCATCGGCGATGCCCGCCGGCCCCGGCGGCGAAATCGCCTCCGCCGAGGCGATGGGGGTGACCTGCAGCTCACCGTCCTCGGTGGTGGCTACCTCGGTGATGACCGCCCCCGCCTCGGACTCCACGACCCCGACGACGAGGGGGAACTGCGCCTGAGCGAGCACCTCCGCAGGATCCTGCATACTGCAGGCCACCACGTTCGGGACGCCGTTGTCCTCAGCGAGCTCGCGGACGAGCTGCTCGTCCACTGCAACCACCGGGCGCGGTCCCCGAAGGGCACGTAGCTTATCCCCGGCGTAGCCGGCCATGGAGCCATGCCAATCCAGGTGATCCTCCGCGAGGTTGAGCACCACGCCGGTGTCCGGGGTGAAGGTGGGCGCCCAGTGCAGCTGGAAGCTGGACACCTCGGCGACGAGGTAGTCCGCCCGCTCGTCGGCCACCAACGCGGCCCCAGGCGGGGTGCCGATGTTGCCGACGGACACGGCGGCCAGGCCCGCTGCCTGCAGCATCGCCGTGGTCATCGCGGTGGCGGTGGTCTTGCCGTTCGTGCCAGTGATCGCAATCCAGGTGCGCGGGGTTCCGAAGGCCCCGGCCTGGTCCGCGAGCCAGGCGGCCTCGATATCACCGATCACCGGCACGCCCGCGGCCTGGGCTGCGAGCAGCAACTCGGAGTCCGGGCGCCACCCCGGCGAGGTGATCAGCAGCGCGGGCGCGGTCTCAGCCGAAGAGACCGCGGCAATAGCCTCGGCGGTGTTGAGATCCGCAGCCTGGGCACGGTCGTCGACAACCTTGAAGCGTCCACCGATGCCCTCGAGCATGGTGACGATGCCCTTGCCCGCCACGCCGGCGCCGGCGACGAAGACGGTCCGCGAGCGCATGATGTCGACAGCGGACTGGGGGTTGAGGATCGAATCGGTGGACATGGTGGGCCCTCTTTCGCGGTTTTAGAAGCTCGTGGCGGTCAGCCACTCGCCATAGAACAGGCCGAAGCCGGTCATCGCGGCCAGGGCTGCGAGCAGCCAGAAGCGGACGACGACGGTGGTCTCGGCCCAACCGCCGTTCTCAAAGTGGTGGTGGATCGGTGCCATGCGGAACACGCGCTTGCCGGTCGTCTTGAAGTAGGTCACCTGGATGACCACGGAGACGGTCTCCAGGACGAAGATCGCGCCCACGATGATCATCAGCAGCTCGGTGTGGGAGGTGATGGACAGGCCGGCGACAAGGCCGCCCAGGGCCAGCGAGCCGGTGTCCCCCATGAAGATTTTCGCCGGGGCGGCGTTCCACCACAGGAAGCCAAGGCAGGCGCCCAAGCCGGCGGAGGCGAGCATCGCCAAGTCCAGCGGATCGCGCACGAAGTAGCACCCAGCCGCCGCCCCATCGGCGCAGGAGTTGCGGAACTGCCAGAAGGTGATGAGCACATACGCCCCCATCACGATGGCCGTCACGCCGGACGCCAGCCCGTCCAGGCCGTCCGTGAGGTTCACGGCATTCGACCAGGCGGAGATGACGATATTGATGAAGATCAGGAACAGGATCATGCCGATGACGGCGCCGCCCACGGCGATGTTGAACGTCGGCATCTCCCGGACGAAGGAGAGGTACGTGGATCCCGGGGTGATGTCATTGGAATCCGGGAACTGCAGAATCAGCACGCCGAAGGCGATGGCGATCACCAGCTGGCAGATGAGCTTCGCCCGGGCGTTGAGCCCCAGGTTCCGCCCCTTGACCAGCTTGATGTAGTCATCGGCGAAGCCCACCCCGCCCAGGGCGAGGGTCAGGCCCAGCACCAGCCAGCCGGACACGCCGGGGCCGGAGCCGGTAAAGATAACCCCGACCAGCACCGCGACAATATAGCCAAGGGTGATGCCCACGAGGATGGCGATGCCACCCATCGTGGGAGTGCCGCGCTTCTTCAGGTGGGACTTCGGCCCCTCCTCGCGGATCTCTTGGCCCAGGCCTTCGTCCGAGAACTTCCGGATGAGAACCGGGGTGAAAAGTACAGCCGCGAGGAACGCCACGGCGCCCGCGATGAAGATCTGCATCATGGGTTTTCCTTATGCTCCTTCGTCCGCCAAAAGCCCTTCGGCGACCGCCCAGAGACCATCAGAGTATGACGCCTTCACGAGCACAACATCCTTGGGTTTGACATGTTGATCCACAAAATTCACTGCCGCGTCGACATCCTCGACGCTGCGGGTATCCACACCGTGCTCCCGCGCCGCATCGGCGATGGCACGCTGATTGACCCCGGTGCCAACGATCACGGCGTGATCGATGCCCCGGGTGCCGAGGAACTTGCCTAGCTCGGTGTGCTCCTCGGCGGATTCCTCACCCAGCTCGCCCATCTGCCCCAGCACAGCCCAGCTACTGGCCTCCGGACGACCACCGGCCGTGTAGGCCAGGGCGTCGATGCCAGCGCGCATGGACTCCGGGTTGGCGTTGTAGGAATCGTTGATAATAGTCGCACCATCGCGCCGGGTTCGCACATCCATGCGGTTGGCGCTGGCGGCGACGTGGTTGCCCAGCACTCGGGCCGCCGACGCCGGCAGCATGCCGGATTCGATCGCAACCGCAGCGGCGGCGAGCGCGTTGGAGACCTGGTGGGCACCGAACACGCCCAGGCGGATGTCCACCGGCTCACCGTAGGGGTGGTGCAGGCGGAAGGACGCCCGGGCAACCTCGTCCAGGCGGATATCGCTGGCCCAGTAGTCGGCCCGCTCCCCTGTCTTGGAACGCTCGTCAAGCGCGAAGGTCACGACCCGCGCGCGGGTGCGGTGCCGCATCGCGATCACCGCGTCGTCGTCCGCGTTGAGGATCGCGATGCCGCCATCCTCCGCCGCAGGGAGCGCTTCGACGAGCTCTCCCTTGGCCTGTGCGATCGCCTCCCGGGAGCCGAACTCGCCGAGATGTGCGCTGCCCACGTTCAGCTCGACGCCGATCTTCGGCGGGGTGACCGTGGTCAGGTGGGCAATATGACCCACACCGCGGGCGGACATCTCGGAGACCAGGAACTTCGTGTCTCGGCCCGCGCGCAGCGCGGTGTAGGGCAGGCCGATCTCGTTGTTGAAGCTGCCCGGCGGGGCGACGGTCTCTCCCAGGTCACCCAGCAGCGCGCCGATCAGGTCCTTCGTGGAGGTCTTCCCGGCCGAGCCGGTCACACCAACGACGACCATGCCCTCTTCATCGGCCAGGACGTCGGTGTTGTGGCGCGCGAGCTTATCGACTGCGGCGAGCACCGCCGCCCCATAGCCCTCCTCATCTGCGCCGAAGACCGCGGAATTATCGGTGCCCTCAGCCCGCTCGCTGGCCGGCGCCAGCAGCGCCGGGAAGCCGACGGGCCGGCCCACGATGGCCAACGCCGCGCCCTGCTCGCCCGCGGCGGCCACGTAGTCGTGCCCGTCCACGGTGGCCCCGGGCAGCGCCATGAAGATGCTCCCCGGCGCTACCTTGCGCGAGTCGAACTCCACGGGCCCAGCCACGATAGTCTCCGCGGCAGCGCCGTCAATCAATTCGCCACCCGTGATGGCGGCAATTTCACCTGCTGAAAGCTCAATCATTGCTTCGTCGCCTCTCGTTAGTCGCGGATCTTCGTGCTTGCCTGCTGGTCATCGCCCGCCCGCTGCTCAAGCGCTGCGGCGAGCTCCTCGAGGTCGGAAAACGGGTGGATTTCCCCGCGGACCTCCTGGCCGGTCTCGTGCCCCTTACCTGCCACCACGATCGCATCGCCGGGGCGAGCCCATGCGACCGCCGCGCGGATGGCGTCCGCGCGGCCCGGGACGTCGTCATAAAAGACGTTCTCGCCGTTCGCCCCGCGGACCTCGGCTGCCTTGCGGACCCCGTCCAGAATCATCGCCCGGATCGGGGCGGGTTCCTCATCGCGCGGGTTGTCGTCGGTGACGAAGACGGCGTCGGCGACCTTCGCGGCCTCCTCGCCCATCATGGGGCGCTTGTCGTGGTCGCGGTTACCGCCGGCGCCCAGCACAATGCCGATGCGTCCCGTCGGGGACGGCAGGTAGTCGCTCAAGGTTCGGACGACGGCGGCGACGGCGCCCGGCTTGTGGGCGTAGTCCACCACCGCGAGGAAGGGTTGCCCGGCGTCCACGGCTTGCATACGGCCCGGCACCTGCACATCCGCGATGGCCGCTGCTGCGGCCTGCGGATCCTCGCCCAGTTGCGCCACGCAGCTGATCGCCAGCAGGCTGTTGGCCACGTTGAAAGAGCCGACCAGGCCGATGTCGTAGCTGAATTCTTCGCCCTCGGCGGCCACGGTGATCTCCTGGCGCCCGGCCGGGGTGACGTGCACGTCAGTGACCTGCCAATCCGCGCCAGACTGCTTCTTGGTGCTCACGGTGAGGGCCTGCTGACCGGAGTCCGCAATCATGCCGGCGAGGCGCTGGCCCCAGTCGTCATCGACGCAGACAACGGCGGCGGGCAGTTCCGCGCCCTCGGCCTGAGCCTGGAGGAACAGCTGAGCCTTCGTCTCGAAGTAGTCCTCCATCGTCGGGTGGAAATCCAGGTGGTCCTGGCTCAAGTTGGTGAAGCCGACGACGTCGAAATCGATGCCGGTCACCCGGCCCAGCGCGAGCGCATGCGAACTGACCTCCATGACCACGTGGGTGACCCCGCGGTCGCGCATCTGCGCCAGCAGGGCCTGCATGGTCGGCGCCTCGGGGGTGGTGAGCTTCGTGGGGATCTGCTCGCCATTGATCCGGGTGCCGGTGGTACCGATGATGCCGACGCTGTGCTTGGCCATCAGGGCGCGCTCGATGAGGTACGTCGTGGTGGTCTTACCCGAGGTTCCGGTGATGCCGATGATGCGCAGGTCGCGGCTCGGATGGCCGTAGACGGCCGCTGCGACCGGCCCCATCCAGCGCCGGACGTCGTCGACGACCAGCAGCGGGAGGTCTGCATCGGCGAGGATCTCCGCGCCCTCGGCGTCCGTGAGGACGGCAGCGGCCCCACTGTCGGCTGCGAAGGTCGCGCCGTGGACGCGGCTACCTGGAACGGCGCAGAACAGGCCGCCGGGCTGGACGTCTGCGGAACCGATGGCGGCGGAGTCGACGGTGACGTCCTGATGGGTATCGGCGACCGTGCCGCCGGTCAGTGCCGCGAGTGCGCGGAGGGTTACCCCGCTGGTGTTGCGGTCGGAATTGTCAGTGGCCTGGTGGGTTGCCATGTTATCGAGCCTCCAGCATGAGCCGTGGTGCCTTCGGGGAAGGCGGAACGTTGTAGTGATCCATCAACCAGGATGCAATGTTGTGGAAGGTCGGCGCAGCCGAGCCCCCGCCGCCACCGCCTTCCTCGGTGCCGCGCTGCGGGTTGTCCAGCATGATCGCGACGACGAAACGGGGGTTATCCGCCGGGGCGATGCCGCCGAAGGTGATCCAGTAGTTGGAATTCGAGTACGCGCCGGTGTCCGGATCAATCTGCTGGGCGGTGCCGGTCTTGCCGGCGATCTGATAGCCCTCGACTGCGGCCGCGGCACCGGTGCCGTTTTGCACACCGTTCGGGTCATCCTGGGTGACGGACTGGAACATCGCACGGACGGTCTTCGCCGTCTCTGCGGACACGGCGCGCGTCTCACTCTGGACCGGCTGCGGGACGTCCTCCCCGTCCGAGTTGGTGATGGACTTGATCAGGCGCGGCTGGACGCGGACGCCGTCGTTGGCGATCGTCTGGTAGATGCTGGCCATCTGCAGCAGGTTCATGGACATACCCTGCCCGATGGGGAGGTTGGCGAAGGTACCGCCCGACCACTGAGAGAGCTCCGGCATGTAGCCCGCGGCCTCGTGTGGCATCCCCACGTCTGCAGCCTGGCCCACACCGAACTTCCGGAAGTATTCGTACATCTTCTCCTGACCGACGCGCTCGGCGAGCATCAGGGTGCCGACGTTGGAGGACTTCCCGAACACGCCGGTGGTGGTGTACGGGGCCACGCCGTGCTCCCACGCGTCGCGGACGGTGACGCCGGCCATTTCAATTGAGCCGGGCACCTTCAGCACCTCGTCCGGGGTGGTCTTCTTCTCCTCGATGGCGGCCGCGGCCGTCATGATCTTGGCGATGGAGCCCGGCTCGAAGGTTTCCGCGGTATTGCGGTCGCCGAAGGCCTTGTTGGCCCGCAGCTGCTTCTGCAGGTCACCGTTGGGATCGATCGTGTCGGAGCTGGCCATCGCGATGACCTCAGCGGACTTGGCGTCCAGCACGACGGCGGAAGCGGACTCGGCCTTGGAGTTATCCTTCGCCTGCTGCACCTGCTGCTGGATGAATGCCTGCGCGTCGAGGTCGAGGGTGAGCTCGAAGTTATCGCCGTTGACCGGCGGGTGTTCGTCGCGGGCGGAGCCTGGGATAGTGAGGCCGCCAGCGATGTCCAGGGTCTTGGAGCCGTTGACACCCTGCAGTCGGCTGTCCTGGGAGAGCTCCAGGCCGAATTGGCCCTGGTTATCGGCGCTGATCTTGCCGATGATGTTCTGGGCCACCGCACCGTTGGGGTACTGGCGGATGTCCTGGCGTTCCGCGGTGATCTCCGGGAACTTTTCGGTGACCTTCTGTGCCACGTCTGGGGCGACGTTGCGGACGAGGACGGTGTAGGTGACCTTCTCGTCGGTGAGTTTCTTGCGGAGGTCTTCCTTCTTCACCCGGCCTTCGGATGCCGGGATCATGTTGGGCAGTTCTTCGACGATCTGCTCGATGCGCTCGTCGGCTGGCGGGACCTCATCCGGGTTCGCCTTGTGGCGTTCGTCCATGTAGCCGCGCAGCTTATTCGGCAGCACCGACAGCGACTTGGCTTCCATCGTGTAGGCGAGGTTGCGGCCCTCGCGGTCGACGATGGCGCCGCGGTGGGCTGGTTCAGCAATGACGGCTGTGCGCTGCGCAGCGGCGTGTTCCGCGAGCGTTGGGCCCGCGATGAGCTGGACCCAGGTCAGGCGCAGGATGAGCGCGAGGACGACGATAACGATGGCAAACAGGGAGAGCCGCAGGCGCTTGTTATAGCGCTGCGGGCTGTTGTCGAGGAGCAGCAGCGCTCGCGTATTCCGCGAGCCGTCTGCCGGCCGACGGTTCCACTGCTGAGCCAACGGTGTGTGTCCTCCTCGATCTTTGTCTTCGCAGTTGCAAGATCGGCATGGTTCTTGGGTTGGAGACGCAGATCTTCACTGGCCGGGACGCGGCGGTGTCCCGGAAGTTTTAGCGCTTAGAATCTTAGGCGCTGTGCGGCCAGTTACGGTCGCGGCGCGGCGGGCGGAGCCGGATTTGCTTCGGCGGGTGCCGCCGGTGCGGGCTGTGCTGCTGGTGGCGCCGGCGGTGCCGGCTGCTCGCCGTTGGCCGGGGCCGGGGCCGGAGCTGGTGCGGGGGCTGGGGCGCCGTGGCCCTGGTTGGCATATGGCAGGTCCCCGGAGTTCATGTTGCCGGCTGCTTCCGCGCCCGCCGGGCTAGAAGGCGCCAGCCCCGGGACGTTGCGGGTCTCCTCCGGGGAGGACGTTGCCTCGCGAGTTCGCTTATTCCCGGTGACGTCGACGACCCGGCGATCCTTGGAGTTATCCGCCTCGCGACGCTGGTCAACCTTGTCGCCCTTGGTCTCCAGAATGCCTGCCTGCCCCGGGGCAACCATGCCCAGCTCGGCGGCCTTCGCGGACAGGTTCTGCGCGGACTTCGCCTTTTCGACGTCTCGCTCCAGCGTGGTGATCTCGTTGGCCAGCGTCTTGGACTTGGCCTCTGCGTCCGTGATCTGGAAGGTCTTCTCCGTCGTCATGCCGGCGAGCAGCATGACGGCGGCGGTGCCGATGATGCACGCGGCAACGGCGAAGGCCACGAAGCGGAAGACCCGGGAGTTTTCCTGCTTGATGGGCTGCAGGCGGCGGCCGCGTTCCGAGACGCGCTGCTGCGAGCCGAGGCGGCCACGGTAGGCCGGAGCGCGGTGCAGGCTGCGACGGGGCTTGGCCGGCTGCCGCTTGAGCGAACGGGGTGCGCTGGTGCGCAGCTCTGCTCGCTCGACCTTGGTGGCAGTCCTGGGGTGCTCCTTCAGCATTCCGGGAGTGGTCATATCCTGTCCTTTGCCTGGTTCTTCGGGCTCGTTGTGGGCTTCGTGGTGCGGTGCGCGGTTGTTGTTGAGGTTTCTGTCGGGCTATTCGTTCCACTTACTGTGGCGACGCCAGCGGGTAGTGTGGCCCGTCTGTTCCGGAGGTGTGGGCGCCTATTCGCCGCGCTGCCCGGACCCTCACGGGGGCGGATCTGGAGTTTTCAGCGATCTCTTGCTCGCTGGCTTTCTCCGCCCCGCGAGTGAGGAGCTCGAACTCCGGTTCGGTGCCGGGCAGCTCGACTGGCAGCCCGGGCGGCGTTGTGGACTCGGTCATGCCCTTGAGCTGTTGTTTGACGATCTTGTCCTCGAGGGACTGGTAGCTCATGAAGACCCCGGCGCCGTCGACACGGAGCCAGCTGAAGGCTGCCGGGATGACGAGCTCGAGGCTTTCCAGCTCCGCGTTAACCTCGATCCGCAGCGCCTGGAAGGTTCGCTTGGCGGGGTGCCCGCCAGTTCGTCGTGCCGCGGCTGGGATGGTTGCGTAGAGCAGGTCCACGAGGCGCGCGGAGTTGTCGAAGGGTTGCTTCTCGCGCTCGCGGATGACAGCGGAGGCGATCTTGCCCGCGAACTTCTCATCGCCATAGCGCTTGAGGATGCGGGCAAGCTCGCCGTGCTCGTAGGTGTTGAGGATCTCCGCCGCAGTCAGCCGGCTGCTGGGGTCCATGCGCATGTCCAGTGGGGCGTCGACACGGTAGGCGAAACCGCGATCCTCCTGGTCCAGCTGCATGGAGGACACCCCGAGGTCGAACAGGAACCCGGAGATCCCCTGCTCACGGATGTCGACCGGGAAGTCAGGGTCCTCGGAGAAGTGCTCCAGCGCCTCACCGATGCCATCGAAGCGAGTCTGGTAGCTGAAGAATCGCTGACCGAAGCGCTCGAGGCGGGCGCGGGCCTCAGCAAGCGCGTTGGGATCGCGATCCAGCCCGATGACGATGGCATTGGGGTAGGCCTCAAGGAATGCTTCGGTGTGGCCTCCGGCCCCCAGGGTGCCGTCCACGATGATGGGCTGAGCTGGGGCGCTGTCTGCGGTCACACCGATGCCGACGAGTTCCACCATGCGCTGCCGCATGACGGGAACGTGGCCTGGGCTGCTCGGATCGTGGGGGGTGTTCGTTGCCACGGTCACGCTCCTCTGGGCTCGTCGGTGGGTTACTTGGGGTGGGCGCCTGCCTGTGGGTCGGGCGCCGTCAAACTGCTTGGGTTTTGTCTTGGGTTGATATGAACAGGGCCTTACCTGCGCGGGCGTGGGCTTGATGTTGGGGAAGTGCATCAAACGGTCACGTCTTCCGCTCAGGCAAGGGCCTGCACACATCACGGGCATCACCGGCGTGATCGTGGCCGGTCGATGTGGCATGGCGGGCTAGAGGAAATTCGCGAAGGCTTCGTCGTCGCCTGCGGCGAAATCTGCCTCGTGGGCTGCGCTGTACTCCTCCCAAGCCTGGGCATCCCAGATCTCGAGGAAGTCCACCGAGCCGATGACGACGCACTCCTTCTTCAGTCCCGCGTATTCGCGGTGTGCTGCGGAGACGGAGATGCGCCCCTGCGAGTCGAGATCCTGCTCATCCGCGCTTGCCGCGAGGTTTCGCACGAAAGCGCGAGCTTGCGGGTTGCTACGGCTCGCGGCCGCAGCCTTGCGGGCCCGGAGGAGGAACTCCTCGCGGGGGTAGATCGCGAGGCTGTGGTCCTGCCCCTTAACGACCATCAGGCCGTCCTTGAGTTCCTCGCGGAACTTCGCAGGAAGGGTGAGTCGCCCTTTGTCGTCGAGCTTCGGCGTGAAGGTGCCAAAGAACATGTCTTGTGACCCCTTTCGCCGTTTTCTCGTGCAGCCATGCCATGTTTTCGCTGTGAAGTTATCCGTGGCTCTTGCGGTGCGTCCGGTCTGGACCCGCGAGCTACCTACATTCAGGAAGCCCCCTCAATCACCAACATGCCCCACTTTACCCCACCTTGCGCCACCTTAACCACCCAGCTGGCGTGTTTAGGCGTGTTTTTTCTCAAGCCAGCGAAACAACCTGCAGGTTCACGACAGAGACCGGTGGGGAGCGCGAACTTTCCGCCATCGAAATCCGATCCACAAGGCCCAAAAATGACGCCGTTCATGGTGGCTTTGATTCTAAATAACGCCAATTCGAACCTCAGTGGGTCGAGAGTGGGTGAAAGTGGGGATTCGGAAGAAGGCACGAAAAAACCCTCGCCATGTGGCGAGGGCTCTCGGGCTGGGGCCCGCTAGTTCACCGCGGGGCTTAGCGCTCGAAACGCTTGCGGAACTTATCCTCCATGCGGTCCCCCAGACCGCCATCCCCCTGCCGGACAGCTCCGCCAGCGGAAACCCGACGAGACTTCGCGCTCTTCGCTGGAGCCGGGGAATCGCCGTTATTCAGCGCGATCATTCCGCCACCCAGCATGACCAGGAAGCCCGCAACGCTCAGGATCACGAACCACAGGGAGACCTGCGCCAGAGCGACACCGCCGACCAGCAGACAGATGCCGAGCATGATCAGCGAGATCGAACGGATATCGAAGCGCACCCCCGACGGCGCCGAGTCATCCCCGCCCTGAGCAAAGCGCGGATCCTCCGCGATCAAAGCCCGCTCGATCTCTGCGAGCATCTGCTTTTCTTGTTCCGAGAGAGCCATGACAGTCCTCGTTTCCCTCTACTGATCCTCCGCGTGGCCACAACAACGCAGCACGCGACCTGATAACCCACTGTAGCGCGCTTCAGATCTTCATTTACTCCGGCGGAAGATCGCGCCAACGCCGCAGTCTGCTGGAAGCCACCCCGCCGCAGCGAGGCTTCCCCATGCTTTAGTCACTACTCGATTCCCCACTCTAACCAATGAGCAGGATTAAGTCAGCCCCAAAGCCCTAGGCAGCCTGTAGGCCAAGGCCCAGCTCCATTCGCACACGCTCCAGGAGTTCGACAGAATCCGAGTACACCTCCTGAAACGAAGAATCTGCTACATCACGCTCGAGGCCGATATCTGCCCGCTCCGCCAGCCTGGCGTATTGCTCAAAAGAGTCAGCCCAGCCGCCGAGGTCAGGTCGCACCGCCCGGAGACGCAGCCACGCCGAACCGGCCGGAAGCCTGCGACGAGCCGGCCGCTCGGCGTCGATAACAGCACCTGCAGCACGTAGCCCGGCGCGATAGGCGTAGACAACAGCCCGCGGCAGATCCCCTTGACCATAAGCCTCGTTCGCCAACACGAGTTGGGCTTCCGCGCGCATCAAAAATTCCGCTGGATTGGGACGCAGCGTCCCCCTTGTCTTCGACATCACAGCCATCGCCACTCCCACCTTTCGAGAACTTCCGTTTCGCAATTTGCACCCCTGACGTTAAAACTCGGCGCAGACACCCCCGCCCACTATTCGAACACGTGTTCCAATTACGCTTTAGCATCTCCCGTTGCACACCCTCGCGCTTGATACGTGGGACGATATCCCTATGAGCCAGCCCATCGCGCAACCCGACCAGGATCACCTCGTCTCCCTCGCACCCATCAGCCGCGCAGTCTTCCTGCGACGCCTCGATGAACTCGTTGCTTTGCACCTCAAGGCCATGGGGTATCCGCCGGAGGCATTTCGACAACGGCGCAGCCTGTGGCTCAGCAACGCCAACCACCCACACTTCACGAGCCTGGTAGCGCTCTTACACTCACCGGCGGAAGAACCGGATCCAGCCAACCCTGCGCAGAAGATCGTGGGTGTCTGCTTTGGTTTCCAAGGTAGCCGAGGAACGTGGTGGTACCAGCAGGTCAGCTACGGCCTGTTGGCTTCGGGCATGCCGCCGGAGGACGTCACCGAGACTCTGTCGAGCTACACCGAGATTTCGGAGATCCATGTTCTTCCGCGATTTCAGGGCTCCGGCATCGGCACCCGGCTATTAACGGAGGTCCTGGGCATCCTGCCCACCCGCGACGCAATGCTCTCCACCCCGGAGGTGCCCGGCGAGAATAATCACGCGTGGCACCTCTACCGCAGCTTGGGCTTCACCGATCTACTGCGGGAACACCGCTTCCCTGGCGATCCCCGCCCCTTCGGCATCCTTCGCAAGCGCCTGCGCGACTCCGCAGGTGACCCCGCCGCGGTGAGGGAACCAGCGTCAGACGCGGACCGGGCGGCACGCTAGCCCCCGCGCGCCGATCCGGGGCAGACTTGCCCAGCAGCTGCCCCACCCCACGGGGCGAACGCACCGGTAGGCGTCGCCGGTGAGCTAACGAACCATGTCCTGGCCGTAACCCGGCCCCCATGCTGGCGCCATCCCCAGGTTGTGCAGCACGTCCTGGGTCGCCCGCACGTTATTCATGGTCATAAAGTGCAGGTTCGGCGCGCCCTCGGCGATGAGACGCTCACTCATCTCGGTGGTGATGTCGATGCCGACCTCGCGGACCGCATCACGGTTGGCAACCTCATCGCCAGCTGCGGCCTTCTCCAGGCGCTCCAGGATCTTCACGGGAACCTCGCCACCCGCCAGTTCCATTTGGCGGCGCACGGAACGGATCGAAGTGATCGGCATGAGTCCCGGAATCACGGGCTTTGCCCCGTGGATCGGATCGGCGGCGGCGAGCCTATCGCGCAGCCGGAGGTAGTTCTCCACGTCGAAGAACATCTGGGTAATCGAGTAGTCCGCCCCCAGCCGGAGCTTGTGCAGGGTCACCTGCGTGTCCTGCTCCAGGTCCTCGGCCCGGTAGTGCCCCTCCGGGAAGCTGGCGATACCGATATCGAAGTTTTCGCACTCCGGGGTGTTGCGGATCAGCTCGATGAGGTCGGAGGCATAGTTCAGCCCGCCGGGCGTGGCCTGCCATGTCCCGAGCGGGTCCCCGGGCGGGTCGCCGCGAAGCGCGAGCACGTTCGTCATGCCGCGGCGGGCGTAGTCCTGGAGCATGGCGCGCAGCTCGTCGGCCGAGTGGTCCACCAGGGTGAGGTGCATGAGGGTGGTCAGTGGCTTGGCCGCCAGCTGTTGGGCGACCTCCATCGTGCGCTCCCGGGTGGAGCCACCGGCCCCGTAGGTGATGGACGCGAAGCTCACGCCGAGGTCGTGGAAGGCCTCCGCAGCGTTCCACAGCCGGGTTTGGGCGGCATCGTCGCGCGGGGGCATGAATTCAACGGAGAACGGGATCTTACCGGGGCTGTAGCCACGGATAGCTTCGCTCACTGGAACTTGCAGCGTGGGCTGTGGTGGTGTGCCCGGCAGCGGTGAGGCCTTCTCGTGGTGACCGTGGGGGTTGGATGCAGACATGAAGAAAATCATAGTAGACATCTCTGTCTAGGTCGCGTTCCGGGCTAACACTCGCGTGCCGTCGGGTTCCCCCACCCCCACTGACCTATCCGGCACCCACCCCGGTTGCGCCTGTTCGCCGGTGTCTGCAGCGACCTTTAGACTATGAGGCACAAGATCGAACCTTCGAAGCAGGGCGCTTCGTGCGCTGCTCACTCAGCATCCACGCCCCGCCCTGCCCCACAGCCCCGAAAGGTGTGCTCCCTGTGACCACTCCGTCCTCCCCGCATGGCCTGTCGACGATCTCCCAGCCGCCGGTTGCGAACCAGCTGGCCGGTTGGGACCTGCGCTCACCGCTGAAGGACGTTCCGGCTGCTGTCGACCGTGCCCTGGACGCCTATTTCGACCACAGTGCGGCGGAGTTTTCCGCGATCGCGCCCGAGTTCAACGACGCCATGGCGGTGTTGCGGGGCTTCGTCATGGGCGGTGGCAAGCGCGTCCGACCGACCTTCGCTTGGGCTGGTTTCCGCGCCGGCCTGGAAGGTGGCGGGGCCGATGGCCGCAGCATTCAGGACGTCGACCCGGCGACCGTGCTGCTGGCTCTCAGTGCTCTCGAGTTTGTTCAGGCGTGTGCGCTGATCCACGATGACATCATCGACGAGTCCGATACCCGCCGAGGCAACCCCACCACCCACCGAGTGTTTGAAAGCCAACACCGCGAGCGCGACTGGTTTGGATCCCCGGAACACTACGGCATCAGCCAGGCCATTCTGGCTGGTGACCTCGCGTTGAGCTGGGCGGATGACCTGCTCGCCACCGCGGGACTGAGCCCAGCGATTGTCGAGCGGGTGCGGGGTCCTTGGCGTGCGATGCGTACTGAGGTGATCGCCGGCCAGCAGCTGGACATCGCCTTGGAGAACAACGGGAGCGAGTCGATCGCCGATGCCATGCAGGTGATCAACTTCAAGACCGCTAGCTACACGGTCGCCCGTCCACTGCACATCGGCGCGGCCCTGGCAGGCGCTGATGAGCGGACGATCGAGCTGCTCCTGGAGTACGGGACACTGGTGGGGCAGGCTTTCCAGCTTCGGGACGACCAGCTGGGCGTCTTCGGCGACCCTGCCGTGACTGGCAAGCCGAGCGGGGATGATCTGCGCACCGGGAAGCGAACGGTGTTGGTGAATACCGCTTTCGCGGAGTGCAGCCCGGAGCAGCTGGCCCGACTGCGGGAAGATTTCGGTCCGCTTCCCGGCGCGGCGGAGCACACTGCGGAGCAGATCGACGGGATGCGCCAGATCATTCAAGATTGCGGGGCGGCGCAGCAGATCGAGGACACGATCAACGCCCTGTCCGAGCGGGCAATCTCGCTGGTTGAGGACTCCTGGCTGGAGGACAGCATCAGCGAGGAGCTCGTCGCCTTCGCACGCTTGCTGAGCGACCGGAGGTTCTAGGGCATGCCGATTTTTAGCGCGATCCCCTCCCCTCGCCAGGTACTCGCGGCCACGCGCCGGATGGTGGTTCCGACCACCCGTCCAACGACCCGCGATCGGGTCCCCGGGGATGTCGAATCCGTGGTTGTCGTGGGTGCGGGGTTATCCGGTTTGGCGGCTGCGTGCCGGCTGCAGGCTGCTGGCAAGCAGGTGACGCTGGTTGAGGCGAATCCCGAGGTCGGGGGCCGCTGCCGGACGGAGCAGCTGCGCAGCGACCACGGCGAGTTCTACGCCGACACCGGGGCGACGGTGCTGACGATGCCGGATCTGGTGGATAACCTCCTGCTGCACCTGGGGGTGAGTGCCGAGGACGTTGGCTGGGGTTACCGCAAGTTGCGCCCGGCCTATCACGCGATGTTCGCCAGTGGCCGCGAGCTGGATGTCTACTCGGACGGCGACACCATGGAGCACGAGGTGCGCCGCTTCGCCGCCGAGAAGTACGGTGCCGACAGCGGAGATGTTGACCGGCTTGCCCGGGGATACCGCCAGCACCGCCAGTGGATCGGCGGGATCTTCGATGCTTCCTTCGAGTCCTTCATCGGCGCGGATTTCGATTCCCTCCTCGACGCCGTAGCGACCCCCGCCACCGCCAATGACATGGCGGATCTCGTGGAGCTCGGGGCGTTCGGCAGTCTGGGTAAGCGCGCCTCCCGCCACCTGGGGGACGAAGAGTTGGCCCGGGTGTTCAGCTTCCAGGCCCTCTACGCCGGCGTGGCCCCGGCGAAGGCCCGCGCGGTCTATGGGGTGATCTCCCACATGGACACGACCATGGGTGTGTTTTACCCGCGTTTCGGCATGGGGGACGTGCCTGAGGTCTTGACCAGGGCCTTCCGCCTAGCCGGCGGGGTGCTGCGCTGCAACACCCGGGTGGAGCGCATCATCCATGATGGTGCGCGTGCCACGGGGATCCGAACCGCTGACGGCGAGCAGCTGGCCGCGGATGCCGTCGTCGTCACCGCGGATTTGCCCGTCGTGGAGGAACTACTGGGCTCCCCGGCACGGCTGGCGGGACGGAAACCGAATTGGTCCCCCTCCGCAGTCGTGGTGCACGGCAGTATCCCGGTGGACGTCACCGCGGCATGGCCTGGTGCAGACGCAGGCGGCTATCACCACAACATCAGCTTCGGCGAGGCGTGGAACGAAACCTTCGCCGAGCTCACCGCCTCGCGCGGTCGGGCGGGGCTGATGTCGGACCCATCGCTGCTACTGACCCGCCCGGCGGTCACGATCCCTGAGCGGCTGGTCCGCACCGAAGATGGTCTCACGGTCGAGCCGGTGAGCGTCCTCGCCCCGGTGCCGAACCTGGACCGGGCGGGCCTGGATTGGGAGGCGATCGCCGAGAACTACGTCCAGGAATTGCTGGGGGTGCTGGAGGGTCGCGGCTTCACTGGTCTGCGGGATCACCTGTCGGTGGCCCGGATCGATACCCCTGTGTTCTGGCAGCAGCAGGGCCATGGCGGGGGCTCGCCGTTCGGGCTGGCCCACACCGTCGCACAGACCGGTCCTTTTAGGCCACGGAATTATCCGGTGGCGGGCCTGGAGAACGTGATTCTGGCTGGCTCCTCCACCACCCCGGGTGTGGGTGTGCCGACCACGCTGCTCTCTGGTTCTTTGGCAGCACGCAGAATTATTGGTGGAGGTTCCATCCGATGAGCACGCAGTTGCAGGAGTCGCAGGATAAGTCCGCGGCGACCAGCCGACCTTTCACTGAGCACCCCGTCGTTGCCCGCCCCACCGCGTGGTTGCGGGCCCACAGTATGAGCAGCGCGATCCGCATGGGGCTGATCGGCTCGGTGGTTCTCACGCTGTGTTCCTACACGGTGGGCGCTACCCGCGAACGCGGCGGCATCATGCAAGCCCTCGGCCTGGATTGGCTGACCTTCGGGCACATGGCGGGGATCTTCTCCGTCGTACTGTGGGTGGGTATTGCGCTGCTGGTGCTCAGTTGGACGATCGTCGGCGGGCTCGTGCTCCGGGGCGGGCGCTCCTTGCCACAGCGCGCGATCGCCGCGTGGGTCGGGCCGATGGTGCTGGCTGCACCGTTGATGAGCCGCGATATTTACTCCTATTTGATGCAGGGGGCGCTGGCGAAGGAGGGGCTGGATGCCTACCGGGTGGGTGCGGCGGCCAACCCGGGCCCGATGCTCTACGAGGTCTCTGCCGACTGGCGTAACACCACCACCCCCTACGGCCCCGGCCATCTGTGGCTGGGCAAGGGGGTCACCACGATCACCGGGGATAACGTCACCGCCGGGATCTTCGTATTCAAGTTTCTGACCCTCGTGGCCTTCGTGGCCCTGATCTGGGTGGTGCGCCGCCTGGCCGCCGAACTCGGCAGTGACCCCGACCTGGCGGTGTGGCTGGGCGTGGCCAATCCCCTGGTGATCGTGCATCTCATCGGCGGACTGCACACCGAGTCGATGATGATGGCGCTCGTGATGCTCGGCATTCTGGCGAGCCTGCGGCTGCGACCGGTCGCCGGGCTACTGCTGGGCAGCGTGCTGATCGCCGCTGGCGTGGCGTTGAAGGCCACCGCCGCGATCGCCTTGCCCTTCCTAATTTGGATCGCCGTCGCCCGCATCGCTGGGCCCGCACCCCGTGGCTGGTTCAAGGAAACTGCCGCCCGTTTCGTCACCTTGCTGTGGACGGGGATCAGCTCCGTGGCGGTGGTCGTGGCCGTGATGTTCGCCATCACCTGGGCCTCGGGGCAGACCTGGGGCTGGATCGCGGAAATGTCCGGCAACTCGAAGGTGATCAACCCACTGGCCGCCCCCACGATGCTGGCCAGCACCCTGGAGCCCTTCATCTCCCGCATCAACGACGACATCGGGTTCAACGTCCTGATCGGAATCTTCCGGCCGATCTCGATGGTCATCATGCTGATCGGTCTGGTCGTGGTGTGGTGGCTCTTCCGTCACGACGTCCGCCGCGCCCTGCTGGGTGCGACCCTGGCCTACGCGGTGACCTGCGTGTTCAACTCGGTGGTGCTGCCCTGGTACTACGTCGCCCCGCTGGTGATCGTGGGTGTGTGCATCCGTGACCGCCGGGCGGTCTTCATCGTGGCCTGGTTGAGCGCGGTGCTGTGCTTCATGTTCGACGGTGGCGGCAACAACCGGCTCTACGTTCTGTGGTGGGTCATCGCCATCGGCGTGGTGATGTGGTTCGCGCTGCGCGCCACCCTGGGTTTCGCGCCCGGCATGCCGGAAGAGCAGGCCGAGCCGTGGCCGAAGGCCGCTAAATCAGAGCCATCGCCTGCGCCCGGCGGCGAACCTCGCGAGCCAAGTGCCCGTGCAGCGCATCAACCGGCCGACCAGGCAGGGAGTCGTCCTCGGTAAAGAGGTACTCCAGGATCTCCGTGGGCTGGTAGCCGCCGTCGAGAAGGAGGGCAACCACCCCGGGGAGGAAGCGGGTGACCTGGCCGTCGTCGTCGAAGAAGCGGGCGGGGAGGTAGCGCACGCCGTCGATCTTGGTGTCGAGGATCTTTTTCTTCTGCACCAGATCCAGGATCTTGCTCTGCCCCACCCCCATGCGCTCGGCAGCTTCAGGGATGCTCAGCAGCACCTCGCCCGCGGGCAGGCCGCCCGCGGCCTCCTGCAACACGCCACTGGTCACGCGGCCGCGATCGGAGCGGCTTTTGGCTGCTGGGGTGGCTTCTAGGTGGGAAGACTGCGGATCCGGCTGTGTGGAGTTGCTCATGGCTGCCATTGTATTCGACTGTGACAGGCTAGAATCGTTGACACCTTCAAGGCACACTTGAGACTTTAGGGCGCGGGCTGCGACCCGGCCCGGCACGGTGTGGACCCGGCCCGCCCCTCCCCTGCGTTCGGTGCCCTGCGTACTGCCCAATGGCCTTCGTAGCGTGCACAGATGGACAACGGGGAAGAGCGTAAGAAAAAATAAGCAAGGATTATCGGCAGTAAAAGTGATGGAACCGCAACCCGGCAGCTACCTCGACGACCGCTACCACCTGGGCGCCAAGATCGCCAAGGGCGGAATGTCGACGGTCTACCACGCCGTGGACACTCGCCTGGACCGTGAGGTCGCGGTGAAAATCATGAACCCGGAGCTCGCGACCGATCCGACCTTCCGCACCCGTTTCGAGCGGGAGGCCCGGGCTGTCGCAAAGCTCACGCACCCGGATCTGGTCAACGTCTTCGACCAGGGCGAGGATGGCCCGTTCGTCTTCCTCGTCATGGAGCTCGTAGACGGCGGTTCGCTACGGGAGCTGCTCCGGGAGCGTGGCCCGATGCCGCCGCACGCAGCGCTCTCGGTCATCGAGCCGGTGCTCACCGCCCTATCGGTTGCCCACACCACGGGCATGATCCACCGGGACATCAAGCCGGATAACGTGCTGATCAGCGCCAATCACCAGGTCAAGCTCGCGGACTTCGGGCTGGTCCGCGCGGTTGCGACGGGCTCGGGCGAGGCGGCGCGCACCTCAGCCACCGGGCAGGTCATCGGCACCGTCGCTTACCTTTCCCCGGAGCAGGTCCAGGGCCAGTCCCTGGGTGCGACCTCCGATGTCTACTCCGCCGGGGTGCTGCTCTACGAGCTGCTGACCGGCGAGACCCCCTTCAGCGGTGGCAGCCCCGTCGAGACGGCGCTGAGCCGGCTCACCCAGGATGTCCCCGCCCCCTCCGAGATCATCGACGGCGTGCCGCCGGAGATCGACGACCTGGTGCTGCGGGCCTGCCAGCGGGCACCGGAGGATCGTTTCGCGGACGGTTCTGAGTTCCTCGCCGCGGTCCGCCAGACCGCTGCGGAACTCCAGCTTCCGGCATTCCGGGTACCCGTCCCCGCGGATTCCGCCGTGCAGCACGCCCTGGCTGGCTCGAGTTTCACAGACCGCCTGGCCTGGGACGACGAGGCGATGTCCACCCGTGCGGTCACGCTCGACCCCGCAGCGGGTACCGATGAGGCCGGGAACACGGCGGAAACCCGCTACGCGGCTCCGGACCAGGCTCACGAGACGTCGGAGACCGCACTGGTCGACCCCTACGGGGATTACTCGCCCGCCGAAGCCGATCAGGGCTATGACCAGTGGGCAGACCCAGGCCATCAATGGGCTGAGCCCGGCGAGCAGTGGGCCGAGCCAGCCCAACCCCAGGGGTATGGGCAGGCGCCGGGCTACGCGGAGCCGCAGTACTACCCCGCTGCTCCAGCGGGTTACCCAGCGCAGCAGTCCGCAGGCTACCCAGCGCCCGAACACCGCCCCGCGCCCCCACCGGCGCCGACAAAGAAGCTCAGCAACCGCTCCACGATCAAGGGTTTGCTGTGGACCGCGATCATCACCGCGCTGGTGATCGCCATCGGGCTCGGCGGCTGGTGGCTGACCTCCGGCCGCTACGGCCAGATCCCTTCGGTCGTCGGCCTCGACCGGGAGGCGGCGATCGTCAAGGTGGAGGACGCAGGCTTCGTCTCCCAGGTGGATGAGCAATTCTCCGACGACCACCCGGCGAAGAAAGTGATGGGGACCGATCCCCCTTTTGGTGAACGGGCACCGAAGGGAAGCCAGGTTTCGGTGCTCGTCAGCCTCGGGGCGCCGACCGTCCCGATCCCTGGTGAGACGGATACGGCGGAGACCTATTCCGCCAAGCTGACGTCCCGCACCCTCGTCGCCGAGATCGGCGAGGAGGTCTACTCCGACGACGCCAAGAAGGGCACCGTCGCCGAGGTCTCCCCCTCTCCCGGCAGCGAGGTCCGCACCGGGTCCACGGTGACGATCCACGTCTCCCGCGGGCCAAAGCCGGTCCGGGTTCCAGGTGTGGCGGGTCAGAAGCTGGACCGGGCGAAGAAGACCCTGGAATCCGCCGGCCTGAAGGTGGGCAAGACGATCAAGGAGTTCGACCCCGACGCCGACCCGGGCACCGTCCTGCGCACCACGCCCTCGAAGGGCACGGAGGTGCCGAGCAAGTCCGAGGTCACCATCGTGGTCAACAATGCCACGGAGGTCCCGGACATCACGGGGCTGAGCAAGTCTGAGGCCATCGCCGAGCTGCGCGATGCGGGTCTGGACCCGGTCGATGATGGCGAGGTTTTTGACGAGGACGTCTCCGGCGGCGACGTCGCCTCCCAGTCGCCGGAGGCGGGCACGGTCGTCGACCCGTCCCGGGACACGCAGGTGAAGTTCAGGGTCTCCAACGCCGAGTCGGTCCCCTTCGTGTTGGGGATGCGGGCGGAGAAGGCCCGAGAGAAGCTGGAAGACGCGGGCTTCGAGGTCGAGATTTCGGGCTCGGAGGACGGCCTGGTGTGGAGCCAGTCGCCGAACACCGGTCGGAAGGCACAGAAGGGCGACACGGTGCGGATTTCGACCTTCTAGGCTCCGCTGGGGCGCTCGGGTTAGCTCCACTGCGGTCTCCCCACCGCCCCCCCGTTACCTTGTGAGTGTCCCCGATAATGGGGATAGTCGCTGGTCCCGGTATGGCTTGCCTGCCCTGTAGTTTCCATAATCCGGGGGGTGTTGCCGCCGGGTGCCAGGACTTTCGATGACAGCTGATAGGGACAC
>NZ_JASPJL010000069.1:0-201 GCF_030232315.1 Corynebacterium sp. MSK039 | reverse complement strand
TCGTGGTGTGATCGACCGGCACTCCCCGCTCGGTCATCATCTCTTCGAGGTCGCGATAGCTCACGCCGTAGCGGCAGGAGGGTGTCAGGAAGTTTGTGTGTGAGGCTCTGATCGAGAAGGAGTGTCACCGATAATGACTACGGTGTCACCGAAGAAAGGCCATGACCCGGCGAGGGTCAACGAGATCAGCGAGAAGCTGAT
>NZ_JASPJL010000068.1:0-205 GCF_030232315.1 Corynebacterium sp. MSK039 | reverse complement strand
ATGAACAACACCCACGTATCAACCACTCCCCACCACCACAGAATCGGTGGCGCGTCAGAGTAGACTGCATCATCATGCTCCAAGTCATGTATAAAAAATCAAACAAATTCCACACACACAATGTGTGCCAGAACCGTTGATCTGCTTGGTTCATCACGCTATTGAGTTCTCAAACAACATATGCACACAACACTCCACAACCACA
>NZ_JASPJL010000067.1:0-213 GCF_030232315.1 Corynebacterium sp. MSK039 | reverse complement strand
AAGAACTACTGACAAGAAATTAACATCGTCACTCAGAAACACATGACAACAATCCTTGATAAGTAGACACGAAAACCACACCAAACAAAACGTTCAGCGTAGCTTCAGGCGTATTCACAACCAATCACCACACACAAGCGTGTCGAGCTGGTTATGCACCACATTTAACGACCATCACTACACAACAAACCATTGTGTAGACACCTGCATCAA
>NZ_JASPJL010000066.1:0-230 GCF_030232315.1 Corynebacterium sp. MSK039 | reverse complement strand
TACATGGCGGTTGGTGTCGACATGGACGGCATCAAGCACATCCTGGGATTGTGGATTGCCGATAATGAAGGCGCTGCATTCTGGGCATCGGTGTGCG
Source organism: Corynebacterium sp. MSK039 (assembly GCF_030232315.1). Taxonomy (NCBI): domain Bacteria; kingdom Bacillati; phylum Actinomycetota; class Actinomycetes; order Mycobacteriales; family Corynebacteriaceae; genus Corynebacterium; species Corynebacterium sp. MSK039. The sequence goes on along the minus strand of NZ_JASPJL010000066.1, from coordinate 133 downwards.
CGGATCTGGCCAACCGTGGCGTCCAGGACGTGTTCATCGTGTGCTGCGACGGGCTCAAAGGCTTGCCGGAAGCTGTCGAGGCAACCTGGCCGAATTCCATGGTGCAAACCTGCATTGTGCACCTGATTCGGGC
>NZ_JASPJL010000065.1:0-234 GCF_030232315.1 Corynebacterium sp. MSK039 | reverse complement strand
GTGCTTTTCTTTCGTCATTACATATACAAGAAAAGAAAAATGAATACGCACTAATGACTAAAAATATGAGCCCTCCGACTACATTTATCTTCAAAAATAATTCTTTATTTAAGTTATTATCTTGTAAAAACCATTCTGCACCTACTAACCCAGCTACATACGTAACAGATACAATAATTAGAAGTCCCAATATGAGAACAGCAGCTTGTGTAATCGCAATTTGCACTCTAGATA
>NZ_JASPJL010000064.1:0-236 GCF_030232315.1 Corynebacterium sp. MSK039 | reverse complement strand
GCATGAGGATTAATTGAAATTGTATTACCTTCCTTATTACTCAACATGCCGGATAAAATTTCACACCAGTAATTAAAAGCGCTCTTATTAACTACTCTTTTTTGGCCATTGCTATATTTCTTTACAAATAGTTGATTAATATTGTCTTCTCCTCTATCTTCAAGGTACCTCGAAATTAATAATCTAGTACGTTCGTTATAATACAACCTAAATTTCTTGCTTCTTTTGCCAATAAC
>NZ_JASPJL010000063.1:0-236 GCF_030232315.1 Corynebacterium sp. MSK039 | reverse complement strand
TTTACTCCGAAGATGGTGCCCAAGGGCGCACGTCGGCTCACAGAGCTCGACGACATGATCGTCTCGCTATACGCCGGCGGGATGACAGTGCGCGATATTCAGCATCACCTCGCGACCACGCTCGGGGTGGATATGAGCCCAGATACGATCAGCACGATCACCGATGCGGTGTTAGACGAGGTCATGATCTGGCAAAACCGCCAGCTCGACGAGTTTTACCCGGTGATCTTCCTCGA
>NZ_JASPJL010000062.1:0-242 GCF_030232315.1 Corynebacterium sp. MSK039 | reverse complement strand
GTGATGAACTTCTTGAGAAGATCGGGCGCAAGCATACGAGGGAAGATGCATTCCTCGCGATTCGAGAGGCACAGGAAGTAGGCTTTAAAAATATTAATGTAGATATTATTTATGCTTTGCCAGGACAGACGATAGAAGATGTAAAAGAAACATTAGATATTGCTTTTACGCTTGGTGTACAACATTTCTCGGCATATTCATTAATTGTGGAGCCAAAAACAGTGTTTTATAACTTAATGAAC
>NZ_JASPJL010000061.1:0-246 GCF_030232315.1 Corynebacterium sp. MSK039 | reverse complement strand
CGTTATTTTTTAGTTCCTCTTGCCACATACTCCATAGAACACCACGTACATACGGATATTTCACACGAAGTGGACTATAGATATACCAAGAAAAACTTGCTCCACGTGGACATCCTCGTGGTTCAAAATCTGGCATATCAGGACCTGTCGTTGGATAATTAAGCTCCTGCCCTTCCCAAGTTACAATTCCATCTTTCACATATATATTCCAACTGCATGAACCAGTACAGTTCACACCGTGTGTAG
>NZ_JASPJL010000060.1:0-252 GCF_030232315.1 Corynebacterium sp. MSK039 | reverse complement strand
CTGTTGCACAAGGCAAGCAAACACTTTCAAGTCCAATGAAATTATTAGGTGCTGACTTGGAATCAAAATTGGTGAATTATAACAACAATCCGATTGATAAATGGTGCCTTTCAAATACCGCAATTGATATCGATAAGAACTTAAACATACAACCGAATAAAACGAAGAACCAGCGTCGCCGTATTGACGGAACGGCAGCACTCTTAAACGCTTATGTAATTCTTCAAGAAAAGAGAAATGATTATCTCAACA
>NZ_JASPJL010000005.1:0-144127 GCF_030232315.1 Corynebacterium sp. MSK039 | reverse complement strand
TGGCTCACAATGAACATCCTCTCCTACGGACACAACATCCGTACAAGTTGGGTGTCCACTAAACGAGGGTAACCTCATCATCGGCAAGCAGCTTCTTCATGTGGAGCAGTCGGTCGCGCATCATGGTGAGCCAGATGGAGTGCTCGAGGTTATCTTCGTAGGAGGCGAATGTTTGCGCGGTGTTAAAAGGTGGGTCGATGTAGATCAGTTTGACCTTGCCCACGTACTTCTCGGCCAACTCGGGCACCCGGGTGAGCGATTCGAGGACGTCGCCGGATTCGCCGAGGATCAGAAGGTTCTCGTCCTGAGGCTCAAGGTCGGCGCGCTCGGAATAATCGAACTCCTCCGACTTCTCCGTTTGGCTGCCCTGCACGTAATCGTCGTAGACGAGGGTGTGGGTTTCGCAGTAGCGCGGATCGGAAGGATCCACCCACGTGTAACCGTACTTGCCGGCCTCGGTGGGGATGAGGGCTTTGTCCTTGTTGTACCAGGTCAGCTGGAGGCGTTGCTTCGTCATCTACTCACGTTCTCCCGGTGAACCATCCCAGCTGCCGAGGGACTGATTGTCGAAGAATAAACACATAAGCAATACAGTATCCGAGCCCGCCGACACGGAGTCAGAGTATCGAAAGCAGAAACGATACCCTACCCTACTGCGCTAATAGCCCGCCTCCGGATCAACCTCCGTGGGCAGCGGCTCCCCCGCCGCATAGGCCTCGGCCACGCGGACGGTGTGCTCACCAATTCGGCGGCGCACCGAGTACGGCGGATTGGCCAGGTGCGGCGTGATGACCACATTGGGCATCGTCCACAGTGGGCTATCGGCCGGTAGCGGTTCCGGGTCCGTGACGTCCAAGGCCGCGCCCGCGATCTCCCGCGAGTCCAGGGCCGCTATCAGCGCTTGGGTATCAATGAGCGGACCACGCCCCACATTGACCACAACCGCATGTGAAGGCATCGCCGCAAACGCCGCAGCGTTGCCCAGGTGCTTCGTCTCATCCGTCAGCGGCGCAACGAAGACGAAGTAATCCGCGCGCGGCCACACCGACTCAATGTCGCTAAAGGGAACGGCTTCCGCGCCGTCCACCGGACGGCCTGAGCGATTGACCGCGATGATTTTCACGCCAAACCCGGAGAGCATCTCAATGAGCCGCTTGCCAATCCCGCCCGCACCGATGATCGCCACCGTCGTATTTTCAAACAGGAAAGAGGTGTACGCCTCCACCTCGTCGCGGTTGTCCCAGGTGTCCACACGCTTGTGCGCGTGCAGTTGGGCCAAGAGCAACGCAATCGTGGACTCAGCTACCGTCGAGTCGTAGAGTCCCGCGGCATTGGACCAGCGCACATTCGTCGAGCGGATGAGGTCGAGGATGTGGTCCACGCCCGCGAAAGGCACCTGCACGAATCCAATGGACTCGGGCAGCTCCGGGAAATCAGCTGGCTGCCCGTTAAAGACGAGGAACTCCGCGTCCTCCAGCGCGACACGCTCGTGTCCCGCAGCTTCGAGCGCCGCCGTGGTCTCCTCCCACGGCTCTGGCACAATTGCGTATTTCATTGACTATGCCCCCTTAGTATCCCGCGGTGGCATTGACGCGGGTGGGCATGGGCTCGCCCGCCTCCCACGCCGCCGCGTTCTCGTTAAAAATCTTTCCCATGTGGAACGTCGCCACGTGCTTGGACGCCGCCATGTGCGGGGTCATCACGCAGTTGGGCAGCGCGTAGAGCGGGTGCCCGTCGGGCAGCGGCTCCGGATCCACGACCTCAAGGCCCGCCGCAGCGAGCTGGCCGTCGCGCAGCGCCGCCACGAGGTCGTCGGTGACCACAGTCCCCCCGCGCCCCACGTTGACAAATACCGCTGAGTCCTTCATCGCCGCGAAGAGTTCCACGTTGAAGAAACCAGCTGTCTCCGAGGTGAGCGGCAGAGTCGATACGACGAAGTCGAACCGGTCCCACTCCACATCCTTCAGCGTCACGGGACCGGTTCGCGTGACCTCCGTGAGGTTGACATCAAACGGTCGCAGCAATTGCGCCAACCGCTTGCCGATGCCTCCAGCACCCACGATCGCCACCTCCCGCGGCCGGCCCTGCGCGTAGAGCCACGCCTGGGTTTTGTCGAGCTCCCGCGCGACGTCCCACGTCGCAGCCTGGGCAAAGGCTTTGTGGTGATGCGCGGCAGAAAGCATGAGCGCGAGCGCGGCCTCAGCGACGGGTTCGGCAAATGCCCCGGCCGCATTGCACCACGGCAGTCCGTCCGCGGTGATGACGCCAGCCTCAATGAGTTGATCGACGCCGGTGTAGCAATGCTGCACCCACTGGATATTCGCGGGCATCTCCGGGATACGGTCAGGGCGCGGATCTGTATTGATATAGACCTCAGCTTCCTCAAGCCCCACATGTTCGTGGCCAACGCGTTCAATATCTGCAATCGTCTCGTCCCAGGGACGTGGCATGTAAAACTTCATGGCCCCACCCTAGGGAATCTGGCAATGGGGAGCGCACAACCCCAATCGTGGGAATCCTCACCGGACCCCCGGCGGTTCCCGGCGCCTGGTGGCAACACACCCCCAGCAGGGCACCGCCCATCATTAGGGCAGGGCAGACCACCACTAGCGGCAGGCCAGAAGCAACGCAATCTCAACCGGAAGGGGCATTTTCAGACTATGGTCATTTTGTGGCTAAAAATACTATTCCCAGTTCCCTCAGCTCCTGGTTCCTTCCGCCTGCCCTCCCCCAGGTCCCGGACGGCAGCCTCGCCGTCGTGACCGGGGCGAGCAGCGGGATCGGCAAGGCGGTCGCAGCCCGCTTCGTGGCAGCCGGATTCCGGGTAGTCGGAACCACACGTAACCCGGCCACGCTCACCGACCCGGTACCGCATGTGGAGTACCTAGCCTTAGACCTCGCAGATCCGGCCTCTATTGAGACTTTCGCCGAGGACGTCCTGGCACTTGGCGCGCCGGGCGTGCTCGTCAACAATGCAGGCGAGAGCCAGAACGGCCCACTGGAGGAACTACCCCGGGAGGCGCTGGAGCGGCTGTTCCAGGTCAACGTCATCGGGCACGTGGAACTCACCCAGAAGTTCCTGCCGGCGATGCGCGAGCAGGGTTTCGGTCGCATCGTCATGATCGGGTCCATGTTGGGGAGTTTCCCGCTGAGTTACCGGGGCAGCTACGTGGCCTCGAAGGCCGCGATCCGCAGCTTCGCCGACTCTGCCCGCAGCGAGCTTTCGCCGTTCGGGGTCGGCATTTCCACCGTGGAGCCCGGCGCGATCGCCACGGGGCTCAGTTCGCGGCGCACCATCTACGTCGACGACGCAGGCCCGTACTCGCGGGACTTCCACCGGATGCTCGACACCCTCAACGACAACGAGGCCAAGGGCATCAGCGCTGAGGACGTCGCGGAGCTGGTGGGCACCGTGGTGGCAGAAGCCCGCCCGCGTGCGGTGTACGCCCGGGGCTCCCTGGCGCCGGTGCCGTATATCCTGCAGCGACTCGTGCCGCGGGAGACGATGTTGCGCATCATGCGCGCCAAGCACGGCCTCTGAAACCTGCGGGCAAAACCCGGGGCAGCGGGTTAATCCTCCTCGCCGGGTTTCCTGCCGCCCTCGTCCCCAGAAGTCTTCTCCCCAAAGGCGCCCTCCCCAAAAGCCCGCTCCCCGAAGGCCCTATCCCCAAAGGCAGAGTGCAGCTGGGGGCGCAGCTCCGCGCGCACGTCTAAGCGGTGATTCATCCGCTCCAGATATTCGCTCTCACGCTGCTTAAAGGCCCAGTCGCGCCACGGCTGAGCAAAGAGTGCGAGCACCGTCGCGCCCACGACCCCCATGAACAGCAGCGCGCCCGCGAGGATGGTGACCGCCGGGCCGCCGTGTACCCCGAACACGATCGCCAGCATCACGCTGCCGACCAGCCCGAGCGAGGCTAGCGACATATAGGCCACGTTGATCGGGTGGAGCCGGTGGCCGAAGCTGCCGTTGTAGGTCATCACCAACGGGATGATCTGCAGCGCGAACAGCCCCAGGAAGTAAAAGGTCGCCACCCGGCGCAGCACGTCGGTGTCCAGCAACTGCGGAAAGCCCGTCAACGCGGTGAGCATCCACAGCATCGCGACGAGGTTCAAGAGGCGCCGTGCCATGTGTCTAGACCCTAAACAGCTCGTCTTGCGCGGCGCACGGGCCGCTCAGTGCGACGGGAAACTCGATCTCCCCCGACCCGTGGGATAGCGCCAACACCAGCACGATCGGATCGTAGCCGAGGCGGCCGACCTCTTTGGGCGCGTAGGTGACCACCGGGGTTCCCGCCTGCACGGTTGAGCCCTCGGCCCAGCGGGTCGCGAAGCCCTGCCCGTTGAGCTGATCAGTGTCGATGCCCATCTGCACCAGCACGCGGGCACTCTCGTCCTCCAGCTCCACGACGAACATGTGGGGCTGCATCCGCACGATGGTTCCGGCGACCGGGGACTGTACCTCCACGATCTCCTTATCGGGGTCTGGGATCACAGCCACGCCTGCGCCTGCGGAGCCGGACGCGAACACGGGGTGCGGCACTGCGCTCAGAGGCGCGGTCGTTCCGGCGAGAGGTGCCCCCACCGGGGTGCGCTCGGCACCCGGGGCTCTCCCACGTCCTTCCGCGACGGCGTCCATGTCGGCAGCGCCGAAGCCTGCGGCGCCTACATCCCCCGCGCCGCCGAGGTCCTCAAAGTCGTGCCCATCCGTCATGCTTCTCCAGCCTAACCGCGCGCGATCTTGCGGGAGGAGGAAGCGGACCATTGTGACCAACCACCCACGAAGTGTCGCCCGACGGGAAGGCCCGCCTCCTCCATCGCCGCCAGGAACAGGGCGGAGTCCAGCCCGGACCCGGAGTGCACGGTCAGCTCGGTGTTCTCATCGATGCCGTGGCTGGCGAAGATCTCACGCAGCTGGGCGCCACCCAGGACCTTGCCCTCCTCGTTCAGCAGGGAGGCCACGGGGATGTTCACCGCGCTCGGGATGTGACCTGCCTGGTGGTCGAAGGGCTCCCGAACACCGCGGAAGCGCTCCGGGTCTCGGCAGTCCACCAGCATCCGGTCGCGGCACCAGACGTCGATCTCGTCGATGTATAGCTCCGGCATGGACCGCGGCCGGACCTTGAAGTCCCCGCGTCCCCGGAGGGCACCGATTCCACCGGCGACGTCGCCGCCCGCCTTCTCCCATTGGGAGGTGCCACCGTTCAGGATCTTCACATTCTCGACGCCCGCCCAGCGCAGGATCCACCAGGCGCGAGCAGCATAGATGTTGCGCCCGGCGTCATAGATAACGACGGGGCGACCTTCCGTGATGCCCCAGTTATAAAAACTGCGCTGGAGGGCAGCCAGGCCCGGCATGGGGTTGCGGCCCCGGGCACGAGAAGGGGTGCCGGCCAGGTGCTGGAGAGGGTTGCAGAACATCGCCCCCGGCAAGTGTTGCCCCACGTAGGCTTCCCACGCGCTGTTCTCGGTTTTGGCCCAGTGGGAGTCGATGATGGTCATACGCTCGCCGAGGCGAGTGGCCTCGTAGAGCTGCTCACCGCTGATGAATGGGCCCGGGATTTTGGAGAAGGTGTCGTGCACGCGCCGGGAAGTTGCTTGGCTCATGGTCACCATCCTAGAGATTGTGCACGCCCGAGGTTTCCATTACTCAGCCTCTCCCGCACGGGCCCCCGTGGGAGCATCTTTCGGGTGGGCCTATCCCCCGCTCAGGCGTGCTTTCTTATATGCTTTTTAGGTTAGCTTTCTACCCTTCAAAGACTGGAGCAGTGGATGTCTGAAAACCCGTGGGAGAAGAAGCCGTCTGATTCCGGCGACGGCCAGCCGGAGAACCCATGGAATCAGCCCTCGGATAATCCGTGGGCGCGGAGCCAGCCAGGCACCAACCAGCCGAGCACCGACCAGCCCGCGCCGACGTCCCCCAACGCGCCACGGGACTCCGGCAAGGAAACCACCGACCCGGATCTGCGTTCGTCGAACCCGGAGGAGGACTGGGCTGGGCTGGCGAACTCTCCGCAGCCACCGAACTACCAGCGGGGCGCGGCCTCGGCGGGGGCGGCGGCTGGCGCGGCGGGCTACGGTCAAAACTTCCAGCAAGGCCCGTACCAGCAGGGCCCCTATCAACAAGGTTTCCAGCAGGGGACACCGAATGGGCAGGGCTACCAGCAGAATTACGCCCAGGGGCCGTACCAGCAGGGGCCTTATCAGCAGCCCCAGGAGAAGAAGTCGGGCAAGGGCTGGCTCATTGCGCTCATCGTCCTCCTCATCCTCGCGCTGATCGGCGGTGGGTTGTGGTGGTTCCTCGCGGGCTCCAAGGACGACGGCTCCAGCGAGGAGCCCGTCACCGTCTACGAGACGGAGTACGAGGACGAATCCTCCTCCGAGAAGACGACCGCCAAGGAAGACGACGAAGACGAAGACGAGGACGAAGACGAGGACACCGAGACCTCCGAGCCAGAAGATTCCAACGGCCCGAAGGCGGTCTCGTCCTCGTCCGACTACCCCTCCGGGCTGCAGTCCAACGGCTGGGAGGTCAGCAGTAACGCCCGCTGCAACTCCACCGACGAGTGGGTGTACGCAGCGACCAACGGCTCCACCTACGTCTCGATCTGCGAGAACCCGGATAACGGCCGCTACTACTACCGCGGCTACAGCGACGGGATGGGCTACGAGGAGGACGTCGACATGGCCTCCGCGGACGTGGCCCGCGGCAAGTTCCGCGTCCCCGCCGCTCCGAACACCATCGTGATCGACGGCAAAACCCTGCGCGTGATCGGGGCCGACGGCGGCGAGCTGGACTCCCAACGCCTGCCGAAGGCGGTCTATAACCCCAACTACTAGGCCGGGGATCCCTCGGCGCGGTCCAACGCACAACCACGCAGGTACCGCAGAGAGGTAGCGACCACTGAGAAAGGCCCGGCGGCACTCAGATCTACTGAGCGGCCGCCGGGCCTTGGGCTTTGCCGGGGTGAGGATTCACCCGCCCCGGCAGGGTGCGATTACTCGCCGCGGTGGATCCAGAGGCTGTCCACGCCGTCGACCTCGTGCGGGTCCACGTCCACGCGAACGGTATCACCGTCCCGGATCGCGCCGGAGAGCAGCTCCTTGGCCAGGGCATCGCCGATGGCCTTCTGGATCAGCCTTCGCAGCGGGCGGGCACCGTAGGCCGGGTCGTAGCCGCGCTTGGCGAGCCAGGCCTTCGCCTCCGGGGAGACATCCAGGGTGAGGCGACGGGAAGCCAGGCGATCGGCCAGCCCGCCGATCTGGATGTCCACGATGTGCTCCAGCTGCTCCTCAGACAGCGGGTCGAAGATCAGCACATCGTCCAGGCGGTTGATGAACTCCGGCTTGAAGTGGGCCTTCACGGCGTCCATGATCTGCTCGTGGTTACCGCCAGCACCCAGGTTGGACGTCAGGATCAGCATCGTATTGCGGAAGTCCACCGTCCGTCCCTGGCCATCAGTCAGTCGGCCTTCGTCGAGGACCTGCAGCAGGATGTCGAAGACGTCCGGGTGGGCCTTCTCCACCTCGTCGAAGAGCACGACCGTGTACGGGCGACGGCGCACCGCCTCGGTCAGCTGTCCGCCCTGGTCGTAGCCGACGTATCCCGGAGGGGCACCGACCAGGCGGGCGACGGAGTGCTTCTCACCGAACTCGGACATGTCGATGCGGACCATCGCGTGCTCGTCGTCGAAGAGGAACTCCGCCAGCGCCTTGGCCAGCTCCGTCTTACCCACGCCCGTGGGGCCGAGGAAGAGGAAGGAGCCGGTCGGACGGTTCGGGTCGGCCACGCCGGCACGCGCGCGGCGCACGGCGTCGGAGACCGCATTGACTGCATCCTTCTGGCCGACGACGCGGCCCGCCAGGACGCTCTCCATCTCCAGCAGCTTCTCGGTTTCTCCCTGCAGCATCTTGCCGGCCGGGATGCCCGTCCACGCGGAGACGACCTCGGCGATGGTGTCCGGGGTGACCTCCTCGGTGAGCATCATCTCCTGGTTGTCGGCCTGCGCCTTGGCCTGGGCCTGCTCGGCCTCCTCCAGACGGCGCTCGACGTCCGGAATGCGGCCGTAGCGCAGCTCAGCGACCTTGGCGTAGTCCCCGTCGCGCTCCGCGATCTCGGAGTCCCGGCGCAGGGCGTCGAGCTCCTCCTTGATTCCGCGCAGCGAGTCGATGCTGGACTTCTCGTTCTCCCAGCGGGCGGTCAGGCCGGCGAGCTTTTCCTTCTCATCGGCCAGCTCCGAGCGCAGGCGCTCGAGGCGGTCCTTGGAGGCGGCGTCAGTCTCCTTGGCCAGGGCCATTTCCTCGATCTCGAGGCGACGCACGATGCGCTCGGCGTTGTCGATCTCCTCCGGGCGGGAGTCGATCTCCATGCGCAGGCGCGAGGCGGCCTCGTCGACCAGGTCGATGGCCTTATCCGGCAGGAAGCGGCTGGTGATGTAGCGATCCGAGAGGCTGGCGGCGGCGACCAGGGCGGAGTCCTGGATGCGCACGCCGTGGTGCACCTCGTAGCGCTCCTTGAGCCCGCGGAGGATACCGATGGTGTCCTCCGGGGTCGGCTCGCCGACGTAGACCTGCTGGAAGCGGCGCTCCAGGGCCGGGTCCTTCTCGATGTGCTGGCGGTACTCGTCCAGGGTGGTCGCACCGACCAGGCGCAGCTCACCGCGGGCGAGCAGCGGCTTGATCATATTGCCGGCATCCATCGCGGAGTCGCCACCGGCACCGGCGCCGACGATGGTGTGCAGCTCGTCGATGAAGGTGACGATCTCGCCGTCGGCTTCCTTGATCTCGTCGAGGACTGCCTTGAGGCGCTCCTCGAACTCGCCGCGGTACTTCGCACCGGCGAGCATCGCGCCCAGGTCCAGGGAGACCAGCTTCTTACCCTTCAGGGACTCGGGGACGTCACCCGCGACGATGCGGCGGGCCAGCCCCTCGACGATCGCGGTCTTACCCACGCCCGGTTCACCGATGAGCACGGGGTTATTTTTCGTGCGCCTCGATAGCACTTGGACAACGCGGCGGATCTCTTGGTCGCGGCCGATGACCGGGTCAATCTTCCCGGCGCGGGCGGCGGCGGTGAGGTCCGTGGAGTACTTCTCCAGGGCCTGGAACTGACCCTCCGGCTCTTCGGTGGTGACCTTACGGTTGCCGCGCACGCTCTCGAAAGCACCACGCAGGGCGTCAAAAGTGCCACCCAGGTTGTGCAGGATCGTGGCGGCGTCCGAGCTACCCTTGGCGATGCCGGTGAGCAGCACCTCGGTGGAGACGTAGGTGTCGCCGAGTTCGCCAGCGAGCTCCTGGGCGGCCGTCATGGCGTTCAGGGCATCGCGGTTGAACTGCGGGTTGGCCATGCCGGAGCCCTGCGCGGTGGGGTATCCCTCCACGAGGGACTTCGCCTGGGTCCGCACCGCGTCGGCGTTGACGCCAGCTGCGGTGAGGATCGGCTGGGTAATGGAGTCCTGCTGCTCGAGCAGGGCCACCAGCAAGTGGCCGGGACGGATGTCCGGGTTCCCGCGGTTCGAGGCGTCCTGGAGGGCGGTCTGCATTGCCTCGCGGGTCATGGTGGTTGGAGTGAAGGAGCTCATGGTTTCGTAACCTTTCTGTGGTGAGGTTTCTTGCTACCTATCGTAATTGAGTTCACTAGACTCAACCACACCAGTCTTGAGTCTATTCCACTCAACCTAAAATTCTTTTCCTTTCGCTACAGCCCACTTTTTACCCGCCCCACCCCGTCCGCGCCGCGCACCCCGCGATGATGGCTACGGACTCAAGAAAATGGGACAATGAGCCCGAAAAAGCTCGCCGCACCCCGCGGCAGCTGCCCCAGGAAGGGAGCCCACGCAATGTCACACCACGCAGCACCCAGCGACCGCGGCTCCATTGACCTGCTCTCCCCCATCCTCAATCACCTCAACCTCCTGAGCGCACGCGTCCGGGACATCCTTGCTGCCCAGGGGCCCGCGCCAGCACCCACCGCCCAGCCGTTGCACACCGGGGAGCTCCCGGACGCCACCACGAGCACGTGGCCGGACCTGAAAGCAAATCAGCCCCTCCTGGTGCGTAGCATCCGAGCTCTACTCACCAGCCTCGGGCTGGCCCAGGCCCCTGGGAATTACAGCGGCGAATACCCCCACAAGGAAGCCGATTTCCTGATGGCCCTCGGCCACGACCTACGCAAGCACGGGCTGGAAGCCGAGCACTATGATGCGCTCGCCCGCGCGCTCAGCCAGGCGGGGGCCGACGCCCTGACCCTGGATGAACAAGCGCAGGCCACCCTGGAGGATGCTGCGGACCTGACCTGCCACCTGCTCGCCCTCGGCGCCCAGCGCAGCACCGCGACCGCGACGCGCACCGCCGAAGTCCTCGACGTCGCGGAAGCCTACCCCGGCGACGAGGACGCCGGACGGCCCGCGATCGGCGTCATTCGCGTACAGGAAAGCTCACCGCAACCCTGGTGGACCGGGCAGTACCTGGATGTCCGCACGCCCTACGGCGACACACAGTGGCAATACCTGCACCCCGCCACGCCCGCGAACCCGGACGGACTGATCGAGTTCCACGTGCGTGGGGATAGCGAGGCCCGGCGCGCGATCCTCGCGGAGGCCCAGGTCGGGGACCAGTGGGTGCTCGGGGCGAGCTATGGCTTCCTCAGCGTGGATGCCGAGGACGAGCGCCCGGTGTGCATGATCACGCAGAACACGGGCCTGGCTCCGCTGCGGGCCCTGCTGTTGGAACTGGCGCAGCAACCCGAACCACCGGAGACCGCGCTGTACGTCGGGGCCGATAGCGTCGCTGAACTCTACGAGCTACCCAGCCTGCTGGGTTTTGCTCGCGCCTGGGACTGGCTGCAAGTGGTGCCCGTGGCAGCGGAGGCGGGCGGGATCGAGGAGCTGACGGGGACGTCGGCGGAGCTCGACGGGCTGCTGCGGGTCGGCCATGCCGTGAACGCCGCCATCCGGGACGGCGCGTGGCAGGACGCCCGGGTGCTCGTCGCCGGGGAGGAAGCGCAGGTCAGCGCGAGCGTGGATGCGCTGCTGGCAGCGGGCGCGGATCCCGGCCAGCTCAGCGTGGATAAGACTTAGCTAGTCCTCTGGCTCGATGTGGATCGTCTCGGTGATCTCGCGGTCGAGGTTGTGGCCGCCGAGGATCGGCAGCCCCTTGCGGACGTGATCCACGGAATTCGGATCGATATCCACCGTCACCACCTGGGCGGCATAACCGGTCTCCGCGAGCTTGGCTCCCTGCGGGCTCACCACCACGGAGTGCCCAATACCGGTGGGCCCCTCCGGCTTGCCATAATCCTCGGGGCTTCCGGGGCGAGCCATGCCCGCGGCCACGAGGTAGGAGCTGGAGTCCAGGGCGCGGGCGGAGGTCAGCGCGCGCCACTGATCGAGCTTGCCTGGCCCATCGGCCCAGCTGGTGGGCACGACGATGACCTTCGCACCGGACTGCGCCAGGGCGATGAAGTGGCCAGGGAAGCGGATGTCGTAGCAGGTGGCCAGACCGATCTTCACGCCGTTGAGCTCAAAAGTCACGCGACGGTTGCCGGGGCGCACGGTGGCGGATTCCTGGTGGCCGAAGGCGTCGAAGCAGTGGATCTTGTCGTAGCCCGCGAAGATTCCTGGCCCCGCGACCAGCAGGGTGTTGGTCACGCGGCGGAACTCCTGGATGCCACCGCTATCGTCCGGACGCTCGGTGGACAGCTCGCCATTGGGCAGCCGGAAAACCGTATCCGCCGGGGTGAACATACCAACGACGGCGACGATCCCATGCTCCTCAGCAGTGGCCTTGATGGCCCGGCCGAAGGGACCGTCGAGGGGTTGGGCGACCGTGTCGAGGCGCCCGGAATCGAAGGGGAACATCGCAGCCTCGGGGAAAACCACGAGGTCAGCACCGTTCTGCGCGGAGCCAGCGATGTACTTCCGGATGAGGGCGAGGTTCGCCTCAACATCCGGCTGGGCGCTCATCTGGATCACGGAGATTCGCATGCCACCAGGGTAACGAGAAACCAGCCCCCGCGCTGCCGCTAGCGGGGATTAGCCCTGGGCGCTTTCGCAGCCGCTGTGGATATCCCCGATACAGCTATCCACAGAAAACACCCGTCGGGGCGCACTCCCTACCACCGCCCCGCCGGCGGTGTTTTCCTAAACGCACCGGCCGCAGGCGGCGAGTAGACCCGCCACCAGGCCACCGAACACGAGGGGGAACAATGCCAGAGACCACCATGCTCGCACCCGGGATCGAGCAGATCCTCGGCCGCATCGGAGACACCGTATCCAGCACAGCGAACCAGACCGCCGAGGATGTCGAGCAGGCTCTCGCCGAACGCGCCCGGGTGGGGTTCACCAACCACGCAGAACTCACGGACCAGGTGGAGGCCAGCCTGCGCGGGCTTCCCTCCCCCGACCCTGGTGCCCCATCCGGTGAGCCACGCGAAGCAGGAAACAGCAAGACCGAGCTGGACTACGGCGACGTCCTGAACCTCGACCCCATCGCCCTAGAGCACGTCCTCATGGCCAGCGAGAAGCTCCACGCGCAGACCTCCGAGCAGGCCGAAAGGCTCAGCCCAGGGCTGATTCCCGGTCCCGGGCCACGCATGGGTGCAGCCGCGGAGCACGCCAACGCCGCCATCCCCACCGCCCTGCGTTCCCAGCTAGATCAGTGGCAGCGGATGAGTGCCGATATCTCGTCATTTAAGGACGCCAACACCGCGGCCGACTCGGTGGCTGCACGGTGCCTGGCTCCCACCGGTGGAGGTGAGTCGCGATGAACGGAGTGACGGTTCCCGCGGTGGAGCACGCGGCCACCGGCGAGATCCTTGAGCAGGCGCGCACCTGGTCGGATGCCGGCAATCACATCTCCGAACTCGCCGCGCAGTGCCGGGGCCTGGGGATGACCGACCCGGAGGTGTGGCAGGGCGCGGCGGCGGACGCGGCGCACCACCGGCTGAGCACCGCGCTCACGCAGGCGGACTCCACGGGCTGGGCAGCCGGACTGTGCGGCACCTCAACCAGCGGCTATGCCCGGACACTGCAGGTCGCCCAAAACATCCTCAAAGCCCTGCGCTGGGTTGAGCCCATGATCCACATCGACAGTGCAGGCGTGGCACACACGGCGGTTCCCGCACTTCAGCCCCTGACCGGCGTGCTCACCGGTATCGCGCAATCCGCGCTCACGCTGGTGCGGGCTGTCGATTCGGCGACCGGTACCGCCGTCGACGCGCTGGCTTCCCACGCCCGCCCGGTCCCCGTGGTCGGCTGGGGTGGGGCCGAACCAGGTGGGGCGGCCGTGATGCCCGCCCAGAGCATCAACCTGCCCTACGGCACCGCGACCGTGGTCGGAGATGTCGCCAGCGCAGACCGGGTCATCACCCTCGTCGGCGGGGTGGGGTCCCGCGAGGACGCCGCCAAAGCCAAGCAGGTGCGCTTCGCCCAGCAACTCGCCGGGGAGAAGGTCGCGGTGGTGTCCTGGAACGGCTACCACGCCCCCAGCAACCTGATCAGCGGTGCCAGTGGAGAGCTCGCCACGACGGGTGGCGCCCGGCTTCGGGCCTTCCAGGACAGCCTGCGCCGGATCAACCCCGACGCCACGCTGCATGTCAGTGGTTATAGCTACGGCTCCGTCGTCGTCGGTCAGGGCGCGGCCGACGGCCGCCTCGACGCCGACCGCGTCACCTTCCTCGGCAGCCCCGGCGTCCCCGTCAACCACGCCAGCGAGCTGCGGATCAACCCCGGCGCGCGGGTCGAGGCCTACACCGAACCCGGCGACCTCATCGAAAACATCAGCTCCGCCGCCACTGTAGGGAAACTGGCGTCCGACCCCGCCGCCGTCCTCCCGAAGAACCATGGCATCCACGGCGTCGACCCCACCTCCCCGCTTTTCGGAGCCGATGCCCTCCTGAACCCGGGCGGCAACGACGAGCGTGCTGGCATTTCTCAGCTCCTGGAATACGGGATCGACCGAGTCGACGACGCGCGGCTCGCCGCTGGTGGAGAGACGGGCTCCCACAGCGCTTATTACAACGATCCGGCGGTGGTGGCAGCCCTCCGCGAATAGGCTTCTCACCAGGGAATACCCCCTTTTCGGTTTTATTCGCGTCGGTGCTTTCTTCGCTGTAGCCTACGAAAGATGAAGACTAACGCTCAGCCGTCCACCCCGGAGGTCTTGGTCGCCGACGACCCGCGCACCGTCCGGCTTGGCACCCTTGTCAGTTTGATCGTTGGCAGCGCTGTGGGCGCCGGCATCTTCGCCATGCCGCAGAACATCGCACTGGTGGCCTCCCCAGGCGCGGCAATGATCGGCTGGATCATCACCGGCATCGGCATGCTGTGTGTGGCCTATGTCTTCCAGGCTCTCGCGCAGCGCAAGCCGCACCTCGACTCGGGCGTGTACAGCTACGTGCGCGCCGGGCTGGGCGATTTTATTGGTTTCGCCTCGGCCTGGGGTTATTGGCTGGGCACGATCATCGCGCAGGTGGGTTACGCCACCCTGTTCTTCAGTTCGCTGGGCTTCTTCTTCCCGATCTTCAGTGGCGATCACCCCCTGGTTCAGTCTCTCGCGGTCTCCGCGCTGACCTGGATGATCTTCCTGGTGCTCTCGCGTGGCGTGCGCCAGGCAGCGATCATGAACGTGGTCGCCACGGTCGCGAAGATCCTGCCGATCATCGCCTTCCTCGTACTGGTGGCCTTCGTGGGCTTCAAGCCGGAGGTCCTCACTGCGGACTTCTGGGGCCAGGCCGCCACCTTCGGTGAGGACGGCAACCAGGTCAGCAGCCTGGCCGACCAGGTCAAGGGCATGATGCTCTTCACCGTCTGGGCGTTCATCGGTGTGGAGGGTGCGTCCACCTATTCCAAGCGGGCGCGCCATCGCAAGGACGTCTCCCTGGCCACCCTGCTGGGCTTCCTCGTTGTCTTCCTGCTGTTGGTGCTCGTCAGCTTCCTGTCCTTCGGTGTGGCCAGCCGCGAGGAGCTCGCCGCGATGGGTGATAACTCGATGGCAGAGGTCCTGGAGCTCGTCGTCGGACCGTGGGGCGCGGGCCTGATCTCCATCGGCCTGTGCATCAGTGTGCTGGGAGCCTATGTATCCTGGCAGATGCTGTGCGCCGAGCCCATCATGCTGATGGCCCAGGACGGCCTGCTGCCGAAGTTCGTTGGTAAGACGAACCCGAAGGGCGCCCCGGTTACCGCCCAGCTGTTCTCCGCGGTGATTATCCAGGTGTTCATCGTGATCTTCTACCTCAACGAGTCCACGTACTCCACGATGGTGCAGCTGGCGACCTCGCTCTACCTGCTGCCTTACGTCTTCAGCTCGCTGTACCTGCTGTTCCTGGCCACCCGCGGCGCGGGCATCGCCCACCCAGATGCCGGTCGCCTGTTCAACCTCTCCGGCCCGGAGATCCCGAAGTCCACCAACCGGGTTCACCTGCTGCTCGGCGGGGTGGCATTCATCTACTCGCTGTGGCTGCTCTACGCCGCCGACCTGCGCTTCGTGCTGCTGGGAACGCTGCTGGTGATGCCGGGCATGATCATCTACATCTTCACCCGGATTTCCGCGAACGAGCGGATCTTCAATGCCTTCGAATGGCTGATCGCTGCTATTGTGACTGTTTCTTCTATCGCGGGGCTCTGGCTCATCCTCACCGGAGAGATCGCGCTCTAAACCGCCAATAATGAACTTCAGGCCCGCTGCCCCAAGGTAGGGAGCGGGCCTGAAACGTCTCACCGGCAGACTGGCTAGCCATACTGCTAGCGCTTACGCCGCTGCTCCCACAGCACCACTGCGGTGGAGCGCGGCACGTGCACGATCTCGCCGCGGCTGCGGCCCCGCGATTCGCCTCGGGCATTGGCCAGCTGCTGGCGCAGCACCGCGTTTTCCTGCTGTGCAGCCTGCAGCCGTTCCTCCAGCTCGATGATGCGCTGGATGCCCGCGAGGTTCACGCCCTCCTCGTGGGAGAGTCGCTGGATCTCCAGCAGCTGGGCGATATCGTCCCGGGAGTAGCGCCGCCCGCCGCCGCGGGTGCGCTGTGGGGTGACCAACCCCATGCGGTCGTAGGTGCGCAGGGTTTGGGCGTGCATGCCGGTGATCTCGGCGGCCACAGAGATCACGAAGACCTCCTGCTCCTGCTCCTCCCCCTTCCCGTGGGTCCCGGCCGTGCCGGCCTCCGGCCCGGCCTGCTCGTTCGGGCCCTGCTTTTTGCTTGCCTCAGACATTGGCTTTCACCTCCACTTCCTGGCTCTTAGTCCCGACCGGCCCAGTTGGCACGAGGGTCGAAGCCGGAGCGCTTCTCCTCCTCGGCGTAGCTGCGCAGGGCGCTCATCGCGCCTTCGTCGAGCTTGCTCGGGATCTCGACCTTCACGGTGACCAGCAGGTCGCCGCTGTTGCCGTTGCGTTTGTGGACGCCGCGTCCCCGCACCCGGAGGGTCGTGCCGTCCGCGGTGCCTTGTGGGATGCGCACGCGCACCTTCGAGTCCAGGGTCGGGACGGTGACCGCCCCACCGAGGACGAGTTCGGTGTAGCTGACCGGGACGGTGAGCTGCAGGTCGTCGCCGCTTCGGGTGAAGACCTTGTCCGGCTTGACGTGGACGGTGACGAAGAGGTCGCCGGAGGGCTTGCCACGTTCGCCCGCGGCGCCCTGCCCTGCCAGGCGGACCTTCTGTCCGTCGACTACGCCGGCCGGGACGCGGACGGTGATGGTGCGGGGGCGGTGCTGCTGGCCGGTGCCGGAGCAGTCCGGGCACGGGTCCTCGATGCGGGTGCCGGTGCCGGAGCAGTCCGGGCAGGGGCGGGAGAAGCCGAAGGCGCCCCGGTCCTCGGAGACGAGCCCGTTACCGCTGCAGGTCCCGCAGGTGCGCGGGCTGGTGCCGGGCTTCGCGCCGGAGCCGTGGCAGTTGGTACAGGGGGCCGCGCTGGTGAGCCGGATGGGCACGGTCACGCCCTTGGTGGCTTCGCGGAATTCGAGGGTGATCTCGGTTTCTACATCCGCGCCCCGGCTGCGCTTGCGTTGGCGCCGCCCGCCACCGCCGCCGAAGCCGCTAAAGCCGCCGCCTCCGCTGTTTGCGCCGCCGAAGACGTCGCCGAAGATGTCCGAGATGTTGAATTCCTCGCCCATCCCGGTGCCACCGCTAAAGCCGCTGAATCGGCCGCCGCCACCGCCGCCGAAGCCGCTAAAGCCACCTGGGGCACCACTAAAGCTGCCGCCCATGCCGCCGGAGGCGACCATGGACTTCAGCTCGTCGTATTCCTTGCGCTTCTCCTTGTCACCCACGACGGAGTAGGCCTCGGAAGCAGCCTTAAAGCGGTTCTCAGCCGCGGTGTCGCCGGGGTGTTTATCCGGGTGATTGTCCCGCGCGATCTTGCGGTAGGCCTTTTTAATCTCCTCAGCGCTGGCGCTTTCGCTCACGCCGAGATCCTTGTAATAATCCTTGTCTATCCATTCGCGGTTCATTGTCTTCTACCTTCGCTCTAATCTGCTGTTTCTAAACTTTTGCGTTTTTTGCGCGGTACCGTTCGGCGCTGCTCAGGGCACGCCCCAACACTCAACCTTGAGTCTACCGCGCTGAACTTTGCGCTTCCATTCGACCTCAACGATTCTGCGGGCAAAGTATTCCTTCTTCTGGGGTTTTCCGCCCGAACGGTTAGGCTGGGGGATATGACCTCTCGGAAGCCCAATTGGTTTGAACGGCTCTTCGGCCAGCCCGCCGCCACCAGCGGTGCGGAAAGCGCCCCGGTTCAGCAGCCCGAAGCTGCCGCTTTTCCGGACGCCGCGAACTTGAATGGCGAGGCGGACGGCTCCCCCGCGGCCCCGCAGGACGTCACCCCGCAGGCCCCCACCGAGGTCCCGGTTTCCCAGATGCGTGATGCGGATTTTTATGCCGCGATGCGCGTGCGCCTGGCGCCGGTCAAGAAGGAGCTGGGCGTGGCGCCGAAGGGATCCTTCCAGTTCGATAAGGACTCCCCCGTCCGCCCCTACGCCGATGACCTCATCGTGCGCCTCTGCCTGGACCGCCCCGGCGGGATTCGAGCGCTCACGGAGCGCGACCTCGACGACCGCGGCCTGGTGGAGCACCTCTACCGGATGGGATACCGCAACTTGTGGCAGGACCTCATCGAGTCCGACCTGCATTTCCGGGAAGTGCGCTCGGATTCGGGCGTTCTGCCCCATGACGGCGAGCAGGACCCGGAGATGGTGTGGTCCATCGAGTCCAGCTCCTACTACGCCGGTTCCGCCCCTCTGTTCTTGGAGGAGCTTTTCGGCCGTCATCGCCCCGATGTGGACCTGAGCTCGGGCATCATTTTCGCCAGCCCGCACCGCCACCTGACCCTGGCGCGTGAGGTCACCAATGGCAATGACCTCATGGGCTCGATCGGACTGATGGCAACGATGGCTGCGGAGCAATACAGCTCGCAGCCAGGCCAGATCAGCCCACGGCTGCACCTGCTGCACATGGGTGAGGTCACCACGTTCACGGACGTCGTATGGGGCGATAAGGATCGCCAGGTGGAGATCCAGGTCAAGCCCACCCCGTACCTGATGGGACGCATCAGCGATGGCCTGGACGGCGACGGCGGTTTCGGGTTCGGCGGACCGGATGGACCGGGCGACCCAGGCCCAGGCGGGCCAGGCCTCTAGTCCCTTCCTCCAGGCCGGCCGGTGGTGCCCAGAAAACTAAGCGCCCCGCGCACAGCCCCGCACCCGCCCCTACCTCGTGGCAGCACGAAACCCCAGCACCGGGCGGTGCTGGGGTTTCCTATGCGTTTCAAGCGATCACGCCGCGGCCCCAGGGTTAAGCCCCAGAGCCAGCTCCCGGATCAACCGGCGCGCCGGCCGGCCCGGTTCGGCGCTACTTTACGCCGCTACTGCGGATCTGCGATGACGACCATCGCGTGGCGGAGCACGCGCTCCCCCATGCGGTAGCCCTTGCGGAGCACGGTGCCGACCGCCTTCTCGTCGCCGGAAGACATGTCTTGCACGGCCTCGTGAAGCTCCGGGTCGAAGGCATCGCCCTCGGCGCCGAAGACCTCAACCTTGGCCCCGCGCAGAACCGTGTTCAGCTTGTCGGACATTGCCTTGAGCGGCCCGGTCAGGTCGCCGTGCTCGGCTGCCAGATCCAGGTCGTCCAGGATCGGCAGGAGGTCCGTGGCCAGGCCGGCTTTGGCCGCCTCCACCGCTGCCTCCCGGTCGCGCTCAGCGCGACGACGGTAGTTGGCATACTCGGCGGTAACCCGCTTCAGGTCCTCGGTGCGCTCGGCCAGCTCGGCCTCAGCCGGGCTAACCGCGGCCTCCGGATCCACCGAAGGGTCGACCGTGTCGTCGCCGTCGGCCAGGTCGGTCGCAGCGTCGTCGGCTGCTGCCTCGGCGGCGTCGCGCTGGGCGTCCTCCTGGGCCTTCACGGCCGCGTCGGGGGACTCGCCCGGCGCCTCGCCGGCATTGTCGACGGCCGCATCCGCCTCTGGGTCAGTGACCGCCGGATCACCTGGGTTATCCGGCATCTCGCCGGAGGTGTGTGCGTTCGTCATTACTTCTTCTCATCCTCGCTGTCGTCCTCGTCGACAACCTCAGCGTCGACGACGTTCGGATCCTCGGAGCCTGCATCCTCAGCGTCGCCTGCCTCGCCGGCCTGGGCTGCCTCGGACTCGTAGATGGCCTTACCCATCTCCTGGGACTCCGCGGAGAGCTTCTCCATGGCGTCCTTGATGGCCTCGATGTCCTCACCCTTCAGGGCCTCGTCGACAGCCTTGGCTGCCTCCTCGACCTTGTTCTGGATGTCCTCGGAGACCTTGTCCTTGTTGTCCTCGACGAACTTGCGGGTCTGGTAGACGGTGGACTCTGCGGAGTTGCGGACCTCCTGCTCCTCGCGGCGCTTCTTGTCCTCCTCAGCGTGAGCCTCGGCGTCCTTGATCATCTGGTCGATCTCGTCCTGGGAGAGGCCGGAGCCATCCTGGATCTTGATCGTGTTCTCCTTGCCGGTGCCCTTGTCCTTCGCGGTGACGTGCACGATGCCGTTGGCGTCGATGTCGAAAGTCACCTCGATCTGCGGGACACCACGCGGTGCCGGAGCGATTCCGCCGAGCTCGAAGGAGCCGAGCAGCTTGTTGTGCTGCGCCATCTCGCGCTCGCCCTGGAAGACCTGGATCTGCACGGAAGGCTGGTTGTCCTCAGCCGTGGTGAAGGTCTCGGAACGCTTCGTCGGGATGGTGGTGTTGCGCTCGATGAGCTTGGTCATCACGCCACCCTTGGTCTCGATGCCGAGGGACAGCGGGGTGACGTCGAGCAGGAGGACGCCCTTCACCTCGCCGCGCAGAACACCGGCCTGCAGGGCCGCGCCGACAGCGACGACCTCGTCCGGGTTCACGCCCTTGTTCGGCTCCTTGCCGCCGGTCAGCTCCTTGACCAGGTCGGTCACGGCTGGCATGCGGGTGGAACCACCGACCAGGACGACGTGCTCGATCTCGTTGATATCGACGTCGGCGTCCTTGAGGACGGCCTGGAAAGGCTTCTTGGTGCGGTCCAGCAGATCCTGGGTGATGCGCTGGAACTCGGTGCGGGTCAGCGTCTCGTCCAGGAACAGCGGGTTCTTGTCGCCGTCGACGGTGATGTACGGCAGGTTGATGCTTGCCTGCTGGGAGCTGGAGAGCTCGATCTTCGCCTTCTCAGCGGCCTCGCGGAGGCGCTGCAGGGCCATCTTGTCCTTGGTCAGGTCGATGCCGTTGGCGGACTTGAACTTCTCGACCAACCAGTCGACGATCGCCTGGTCCCAGTCGTCACCGCCGAGCTTGTTGTCACCGGAGGTTGCACGGACCTCGACGACACCGTCGCCGATCTCCAGGAGGGAGACGTCGAAGGTACCGCCACCGAGGTCGAAGACCAGGATGGTCTGCTCCTTGTCGCCCTTCTCCAGGCCGTATGCCAGTGCTGCGGCTGTCGGCTCGTTGACGATGCGCAGGACGTTCAGGCCTGCGATCTGGCCGGCATCCTTGGTTGCCTGGCGCTGGGAGTCGTTGAAGTAAGCCGGCACGGTGATGACCGCGTCGGTGACGTCCTCGCCCAGGTAGGACTCAGCGTCGCGCTTCAGCTTCATCAGCGTGCGTGCGGAGATCTCCTGTGCGGTGTACTTCTTGTCGTCGACTTCGACGTTCCAGCTGTCGTCGCCGATGTGGCGCTTGACGGAGCTGATGGTGCGATCCACGTTGGTGACCGCCTGGTTCTTAGCGGACTGACCGACCAGAACCTCGCCGTTCTTAGCGAAAGCTACGACGGAAGGCGTGGTGCGTGCGCCCTCGGAGTTGGCGATAACGGTTGCCTCGCCGCCCTCGAGCACCGACACCACAGAGTTCGTGGTTCCCAGGTCAATACCTACTGCGCGTCCCATTGTCTTTTCTCCTTTTTGTTGTGGGTTTTATGTACTGGCCCTTGCGAGCCTCTCACTAAGCCTTAGCGCCCTAGACTCAAGTTTTATTCCCAGCATCCAGAAAATCTTTAAAATTTGCTTGAAAGCTAGCGATTTTCACTTGCTCTAGGCCCTTCGGCGGTGCTGGAGGCTCCGCATGAGTGCCAGCGCCTCAACTTCTGTAACCCAGTATCCAGAGATTTCATTCCTGGTCAAGCCAAATTGAGTGCAATGCGCTCAGCTTCCACGATTTCCGCAGGGCAGACTAGGCTAAACAGCCATGAGCCTGTCGATGCACATCGCCGCACTCTTTCCAGACCCGCGCGTTCAGCGCGCCAAAAAGCAAACCGGCATTGCCCGGAAGACCGCCATCGTGCCGGACCCGCCCCACGAGGTGCGCCAGCACTATGCCGTTTTCGAGCACTGGCACTCAGGCTTTCCCATTTACTCCATCACCCAGATGGTTTTCGGCGATTCCCAGTCCGCCGAGGCACAGGAGTACGACCCGAACGCGCCGGCCCTCGACGAACTCACACCCCAACAGACCGCTAAGCGCGCGGTCCTTTACATTCCGGGCGGCGACTTCTCCGACTACATGCCGACCGCCGCCTGGCGCTTCGTCACTGACCTGGTGGACGCAGGCCTGCGCGTCGACATCCCCCTTTCTGGCCGACTCCCGGACTACACCGCCCGGGAAGCCGTCCCCTTGGTGCGCCGGGCCTATCAGGACCTCCTGAAGGAGCACGGGGCGGAGAACATCACGGTCATCGCCGATGGTTCCGGTGCCGCACTTGCCCTGGGCAGCCTGCTGGCATTCCTACCGGACGCCAGCCCCGCCAACGTCATCCTCGTCGACCCCTGGTACGACCTCGTGGCCAGCGGCTGGCAGCAGGAACACACGGGAAGGGTGGCGTCCTACCTCAAGGAGGTCTCCCATCGCTGGGCCGGCGGCCAGCTGAATAACGTGAAGGTCAACCCCGGCGTCATGGGGCGCCAGGAGTGGCGCCAGTGGGCAGGCTCCGCCTTCCACGTCTTCGTCGGCGGACACAGCCAGCCGATGCGGGACGCACGCCGACTCGAGAAGGATCTGAAGAACGCGGACGTGGCGGTGGAAGTCACACGCGTCGAAGGAACCGTCTACATGTACCACTTACACCGGACAAGCGAGGGGCGTCGCGACCGACGCCAGATGGTCCGCATCGCGCAGGGGCAGAAGAACTAAACCGCAACTCCAACGGCCCTGTGTCCCGCATCACTAGTGGTAGAGCGCCGATTCGTGAGTTAGGACACAATTTACGCAACATTTCTATTGCTTATTTCGCCACCCGAGCGGCGCCGAAAAAGTGTATATACCTGCGGTTAAGCTGCTAACGTACGCATGAAGTAACGGAATTATAGGTATCCAGCTCATCCGAGACTGGCTTATAAAGGAGTACTCCATGTACCTGCTTGCAGCAGGGCAGGCGACAAGCACTGACATTCCGTGGAATGTCACGGTCCCCTTGGGGATCATTGGCGCGCTGCTCTCCATCCCAGCCTGGATTTTCTTCATCCGCGGTGCCCTGCAGATCTTCAAGACGATCCGCCTGGGCCAGCCGGCGCTGAAGCGCACGGATAACCCCGGCGCCCGCCTCGGCAACCTGATCAAGGAAATCCTGGGTCACACGAAGATGGCCAAGAAACCGGGGGTCGCGATCGCCCACTGGTTCGTCATGGTGGGCTTCCTCCTGGGCGCCCTGGTCTGGTTCGAGGCCTACATTCAGACCTTCAACCCGGAGGGCGGCTGGCCGATCATCGGCAACTGGGCCGTCTACCACTTCGTTGACGAGATCCTGGGTATCGGCACCACGCTGGGCATCATCGCCCTGATCATCATCCGCCAGAACATCGGTGATAAGGAGCGCAAGGCCCGCTTCTACGGCTCCAATGCCAAGGCCGCGTACTTCGTCGAGATCGTGGTCCTGCTTGAGGGCCTGGGCATGATGTTCGTGAAGGCCGGCAAGATCGCCACCTTCGCCAGCTACGAGGGCGGCCACGCCGCCACCGACTTCCTGACGATGCAGATCGCGAAGATCCTGCCGGAGTCCCCGCTGATGGTCTCCATCTTCGCGCTGATCAAGCTGCTCTCGGGCATGGTCTGGCTGTTCATCGTGGGTCAGAACATCACCTGGGGTGTCGCATGGCACCGCTTCATGGCGTTCTTCAACATCTTCCTGAAGCGCAACTCCGACGGCCGTAACGCGCTCGGCGCGGCGAAGCCGATGACCTCCCAGGGTCGCATCCTGACCATGGAAAACGCCGATCCGGACACGGATAACATCGGCGCCGGCTCCATCGAGGACTTCACCTGGAAGGGCTGGATGGACTTCACCTCCTGTACCGAGTGTGGCCGCTGCCAGGAGCAGTGCCCGGCCTGGAACACGGAGAAGCCGCTGAGCCCGAAGAAGCTCATCATGGACCTGCGCGACCACGCGGTCGCTTCCGCCCCGTATCTGCTGGAGAAGGCCTCCGCGCCTACCGGTGGTGGCCTGTTCACCGGGGACGCCACCGAGGTGGACCCGGCAACCGAGGCGCACTCCGACATGCCTCTGCTGCAGCTGGTCGCTGAGGGCGAGATGGGCGTTATCGACCCGGACGTCCTGTGGTCCTGCACCAACTGTGGTGCCTGTGTCGAGCAGTGCCCGGTGGACATCGAGCACATCGACCACATCGTCGACATGCGCCGCTACAAGGTGCTGGCCGAGTCCGAGTTCCCGACCGAGCTGGGTGGCCTGTTCAAGAACATGGAGACCAAGGGCAACCCTTGGGGCCAGAACAACAGCCAGCGTTCCGACTGGATCGAGAAGGCAAAGGCCGACGGCATCGAGGTGCCGGTCTTCGGCGAGGACATCGAGAACTTCGACGACACCGAGTACCTGTTCTGGGTCGGTTGCGCCGGTGTCTACGACGACAACGCCACCAAGACGACCCGCGCGGTCGCGGAGCTGCTGTACACCGCTGGTGTGAAGTTCGCCGTCCTGGGTGAGAACGAGGGCTGCACGGGTGACTCCGCCCGCCGCGCCGGTAACGAATTCCTCTTCCAGATGCTGGCTGAGCAGAACATCGAGATCCTGGACAACGCCTTCGAGGGCGTGCCGCCGAAGCAGCGCAAGATCGTTGTTACCTGTGCTCACTGCTTCAACTCCCTGCGTAACGAGTACCCAGAGATGGGCGGTAACTACGAGGTCATCCACCACACCCAGCTGCTGAACAAGCTGGTCCAGAAGGGCTACCTGGAGCCGGTGAACACGCCGAACTCCAGCCGTACCGTGACCTACCACGACCCGTGCTTCCTGGGCCGTCACAACAAGGTCTTCGACGCCCCGCGTGAGCTGATCGGCGCCTCCGGTGCTGAGCTCACCGAGATGCCACGCAACCGCAACACCGGCTTCTGCTGTGGTGCTGGTGGTGCCCGCATGTGGATGGAGGAGGACCTCGGTTCCCGCATCAACCTGAACCGCACGGACGAGGCGCTGGCCACCGGCGCGGACGCCATCGCGATTGGTTGCCCGTTCTGTAAGACGATGATCAACGACGGTGTGAACAACCGTCAGGCAGACATCGAGGACAAGAGCGAGCGCACCCAGGTTCTGGACATCGCCCAGATGTTCCGCGAGTCCATCCTGGTCGACGGCGAGCTGCCGGCACCACGCTCCCCTGAGTTCCTGGCCGCCCCTGAGCGTGGCTGGGTCGACGAGGAGAAGCTGGCCCGCGAGGAGGCCGAGCGTAAGGCCGCTGAGGAAGAGAAGCGCCGCGCTGAAGAGGAGAAGAAGCGCAAGGCGGAGGCCAAGGCTGCCGAGGACAAGAAGAAGAAGGAGGCTGCCGCTGCCGCCGGTGGTGCCGCAGCAGCTGGCGCCGCGGGTGCCGCTGCCGCCGCTCCGGGCGCGCCTGGTGGCGCTCCGGCTGCTCCTTCTGCTCCAGGTGCTCCTGCTGCTCCGGCCGCACCAGGTGCCCCAGCAGCTCCTGCTGCGGGCGCCCCGGCTGCCCCAGCGGCACCAGGTGCTCCGGCGGCACCGGGTGCTCCGGCGGCGCCGTCTGCAGGCGCTCCAGCAGCTCCGGGTGCTCCAGCGGCTCCGGGTGCTTCCGCCCCGGCTGCACCGAAGGCTCCTGCTGCTCCGGGTGCTCCGGCAGCTCCAGGTGCCCCAGCGGCTCCGGGTGCTCCAGCGGCTCCTGCTGCACCGTCTGCAGGTGCGCCATCGGCCCCAGCAGCTCCTGCTGCACCGGGCGCTCCTGGTGCTCCAGGCGCACCGGGTGCTCCGGCGGCTCCGGGCGCTTCCGCCCCAGCTGCGCCAAAGGCTCCTGCCGCTCCGGGTGCTCCAGGCGCACCGGCAGCCCCGGGTGCCTCCGCTCCAGCGGCTCCGGCTGCTCCAGCAGCTCCGGCAAGCGAGGGCTCCGCTGCAGCTGAGAAGCCAGCAGCAGCACCGGCTGCGGAGAAGACCGAGTCCGGCGCTATCAAGCTGGGCAGCACCACTCCGGGCGCACCAGGAGCTCCGGGTGCACCGGCTGCGCCGGCAGCTGCCCCTGCAGCAGCTCCAGCGGCTGAACCAGCTGAGGCTCCGGCCGCACCGGCAGCCGAGCAGAGCGAGCAGGCAGAGGCTCCAGCTGGGGCTACTGCCCCGGCAGCTGAGGCACCACAGGCTGCTGCACCAGCATCGGGCGCAACCGAAGAGGGTGGCGTGATTAAGCTCGCTGCCTCCACCCCGGGCGCTCCGGGTGCACCGGGCGCTCCCGCGGCTCCTGCCGCACCGGCTGCTGCCCCGCAGGCTGCTGCGCCAGCCGCTCCAGCGGAGCCAGCAGCGCCACAGGCCCCTGCCGAAGAGCAGGCCGAGGCTCCAGCCGAGGAGGCTGGCGCTGAGGAGACCCCAGCCGAGGAAGCACCGAAGGCCGCTGAGGCTCCCGCCACTCCGGCGGCGGATAAGCCGGCCGGTGGCGCGACCACCGAGGGTGGGGTCATCAAGCTGACCCGCAACACCCCGGGCGCACCGGGCGCCCCAGGCGCTCCTAACGCCTAAGGGCCGGGCCAAGAGGCACCGCCTCTGAACTGAAGAACCGCACCTGCTTCGGTAGCAGGTGCGGTTCTTTTTATACGGCACCCCGCAGCAATCCCCTTCGATAAATAGCGCCCCATCACATTGCACGCCCCTGCCGCCGTTTCCAACCACTATCCTCGGGTTGACCTAGCCGGATACACCCGGTACGAAACTCCCATTTCGCCATCTCCACAGTGTCGGAAAATGTAATATCTACGGCGCAAGCAGGAAGCCTGAAACATGTGATCCGCAGGTAATCACATGACTATATGGAGGAGCACCATTGGAACCTTCCAACCCCTGGGCCGAAGAAAACCCATGGAAGCAACCGAGCCCGTCCCCCAATCAAGGCACCAGCTCTTGGGGTAACAACCCGCCCCCGACGCCCGGCGGATCCGACGGCCCTGAAACACCACAAGGTTCCTCGAAGAAGCCGGTCATCATTACTCTCATCGTGCTCCTCGCTCTCGCGGTCGTCGGCGGGGGTGGCTGGTACCTCAAGCAACGCAGCTCATCGGAGGAAACTTCGACGGCACAGGAAGCACCGTCCTCCACTGCATCGACGGAGGCCACCGCAACGCCCACCACCGAAACATCGGAGTCACCGACCAGCACCACAGAGGACACCACCCCGAGCAAGGGCTCCTGCGATGAAGCAATCTCTGGATCCGGAATGCGCCGCCCGACCAGCTCCTTTTGCGATGGCACATGGGCCCTCGTTGGTGACACCGGCACCGACCACACCAAGCTGTTCTATTGGACGGGCGATGCCTGGCGCACCTACGAAAACCATGGCCGCCACTCGAGCGGAGCCCTCAGCCCGTGCTACGAGCGCGACACCCTGGTTGAGGACAAGGTGCCGCCGCGGCTGGTGAACAAGATGTATCAGGGACACCTGCTGTGCGATGACACTCCATCATCTTCCAGCGACGATTCCGCCTCCGGCTCCCAGCACAACAGCGCGCTGCCCTCGGACGACCTCCCGCCGGGCGGTGACTGGCTGCCGTACCCGCCCTGCGACGGTAGCTACGCGCTGATCGTCGATTCCGTCGTGGTGCCCCCGGGCCAGGATCCAAAGCCATTGGTCCGCAAGAGCCTCGCGGCCCATCCCGGCGCAGAGGCTACTTACCCCGACCAATGCGCGGCTTTCCGTGGCCGCGTCGACGGCGCGTACGTCTACCCCGTCTACATCAAATACGGCAACGACCTGGCTGGCGTGTGTGCCGCCGAAAACCGCGGCGAGGGCAACGCCCGCAAGCTCCAGCGCGTCGCGGACTACTCCAGCCCCTGCTAGAAACCTTGTTCGCAGCCCAGCGCCCCACCGCCCCACCCAGCGGTAAAGCGCTGGACTAACGCTGCGGCCGGCCGCGCGGGGAGGTGACCGTCCGATCCCCCGGGATCCAGAAGCGCAGCGGGGCGGCCACATTCTTCGAAATCCCGATACGCGGCCCAGCGACAAACTCCGCCCGCTCCGCCGGCGGTTGCAGGTACAGCACCCCCTCCTCGGGGTCAGCCACACCCAGCGCGTCGTCGACCTGGATCACCCGCGAACCGTCGAGGTGCAGGTCGAAGCCCATAGCCTGGCCGAGGTTTCCGGGGCCGCGGGCCAGGTTCTCCTCGGCATGCTTCTCCCCGCGCCGCTGCCGCACCAGCTCCGTGCCCGCAATCACCTCACCGGCGCGCAGCAGGATTCCGCCCGCCTCGCCTTCCGGGTGGCACACCAGGTTCCCGGCGCGGTGAATCCCGTAGCTGGCGTAGACGTAGAGCCGCTGCGGTGGGCCGAACATCGTTTCGCACCGGGGCGTGGGTCCGTTGTAGGCGTGCGATGCGGGATCATTGCGCCCCACGTAGGCCTCCACCTCGGTGAGGCGTACGGCCACTTGCCCAAAACGAAGCACCCCTCCCAACAGGAGGGGTGCGGTGCGTTCGGCAGATTGATGGAAGTCGAGGCGGAAGGTCATGCCCACCACCCTAGGCGGGCGTCTTCCGGCTCGCCCCCGGTCGCTGACCTAGAGGCGCTGGCGCTTCAGGAAGTTCCAGACTTCCTGGCTGGCATCCGGCACGCGGTTCCAGGTGTGGTTCTGCGGGTTGGTGATCAGCTGCGTCTCAGCGCGGGCGCAGCGGTAGACGTGGCGCTTGCCGCCCGGGACGTTGTGGATCGCTGGCTGCGGTGCGCAACCATTGCGGGCCTTGTAGCTGTTCATCAGGCGCGGGACGCTCAGGTACGGGCGCCCGCCGTGGCGGGTGCCGCCGTGGTAGCGCATCATCGTGTCGCCGGTACCGTGCATCACGAGGATCGGGATCGGCAGGTTCTTGCAGCCGGAGTTCACCGGGTTGTAGTAAGCACCGCCCACGGACGCGACACCCGCGAAGACGTGCGGCAGGTGACACGCGACGACGGCGGTCATGCCGCCACCGTTGGAGTGACCGGTCGCGTAGATGCGGCGACGGTCAACGTTGTAGGTGCGGTCAACCTCGTCGATGATCTGGGTGACGAAGCGCAGGTCCTCGCCGCCGCGGACGGTGGCGTACGGTGCGCCCTCCCAGCCGTGGTTGATGGACTCCGGGTAAATGCGGATCGCCTCGCGGGCCGCACCCGTCTCATGCAGGCGGGAGTAACGGCGGAAGTTCTCCGGGCTATCGCGCCAGCCGTCGAAGCCGAAGATCACCGGGGTGGGGCGGCTCGGGTTGTAGTGAGTCGGGACGTGCATAATGTACCGGCGGTTGCGGCCGGTGGACTTGGTGTACACGTTGATGGATTTGCCATTGCCGATGCGCGGCGCTGGCTTCGCGTTATTCGGGCGACCCTTCGGCGCCGGTGCTGGCGCGCCCGGCAGGCTGGAGCCCGGTGGGAGGGCGTCCTGCACCCGCTGGCCGTTCGGCAGGCGGATGTCCCCGAGGTTCGGCAGCTGAACCTGCGGGAGCTGGAAGTCGGAAGACTGTGGGACGGCTGGCAGCGGTGGCAGCTGCGCCTCAGCCTTTGGTGTGGTGGGCAGTTCCCCCAGGCCCAAGCCCAGCGCCAGCAGCCCGCTGAAAGCCACGGCGGCGGCACGCTTGAACCCACGGCGATTTTTAAGGTTTTTCAGCATTCTCGCATCTTACATCAAGCAGGAAAGAAGTCACACGAGTAACACCAGTAACATTTGGAATTTTTCGCCAGCCCTCCGATAAGCGACCTACCTGCACGATTGTCGGCACTGAATCGAAGAACATAAACTTCAGTCCTAACC
Organism: Corynebacterium sp. MSK039; assembly: GCF_030232315.1. NCBI lineage: Bacteria > Bacillati > Actinomycetota > Actinomycetes > Mycobacteriales > Corynebacteriaceae > Corynebacterium > Corynebacterium sp. MSK039. The sequence continues at coordinate 114,448 of NZ_JASPJL010000005.1, read as the reverse complement.
CCCGCCGTCCCCCCCACGTAAGAAGGCGAGCTAATGACGACCCCCGGCAACTCTGAGCGAGACGTCGCACGGTCAAGCACGCCCGCAACCGACGCGGAGATGCCCGAGGCCACGACCGACGGCGCCACCCCGGCACCGTCCAACCCCACGGAAAACACCCCTCAGGACAGCACGCAGGCCGACGTCGACGCCGACGCTGACACGAACGCCGATACCGCAGCCTCCCCCGTCGCGGGCGACTCCCCCGAGGCAACGGACGAGGATGGCACCGAGGCCGACCAGAACCCCGAGGAACTGGATGAGGACGACCGCCCCTGGCGCGAAAACCTCGCCTCGGACATGAAGTCCCCCATGGGAAAGCTCCCCACCTGGGGCTGGATGGCAATCATCCTGACCGTGGCGGTCATCGCTGCCATCACCTTCGGAATCCTCTTCATGGGCAAAGCGAAGACCACCGCGGAGGCTAACGAGTCCCCCACCGGCGCGATCACCCCGTCCCGCCCAGCGGCGACCACCACCAGCAAGTACGAGCGCGACCCGAACGCCGGCGCACCCAACGGTGGCTACGTGGACCCGGGGTATGTCGACCCCGGCTACTACGAACCCGCCCCGGAGCCGGAGGAGACCACCACGGAACCCTCCGAGGAAACCACGAGCAAAGCCCCAAGCTCGAAGCGCAAGCCCTCCTCGAACACACCAAAGCCACCAGCCCAGGGAAATAACGGCAACACCGAGCCGAAACCGAACCCCGGCACCGGCAACAACGGCGGGGACGAGGGCATCATCCCTAACCCCGGCGACGTCATCGACCGACTCACGGGCGGCGACGGCGGCACCGGCGGCGGTCACCGCGGTGGCGGGAACAACGGCGGGGCGGAAACCGGAAACGGCGGACGGAACTAGCCGAAATGCTGGCGAAACGCTTGCCACCCTGGCAAGGTTTGAAGAATGAGTAAGCCCCTACGCCCCAGCCAATTGCGCCACCTGAACCAGTCCTCGAAGCTGGCTAACGTTCTCTACGAGATCCGCGGCCCAGTCAACGCGGAGGCCGAGCGCATGGCCGCCGACGGCCACCGGATCCTCAAGCTGAACACCGGAAACCCCGCCGAGTTCGGCTTCGAGGCCCCGGATGTGATCATGCGCGACATGATCTCCGCTCTGCCGCACGCGCAGGGTTACTCCACCTCCAAGGGCATCATCTCCGCCCGCCGCGCGATCGTCGCCCGCTACGAGGTCATCCCGGGCTTCCCGGAGTTCGACGTCGAGGACGTCTTCCTGGGTAACGGTGTGTCCGAGCTGATCACGATGACGATGCAGGCCCTGCTCGACGACGGCGACGAGGTCCTCATCCCGTCCCCGGACTACCCGCTGTGGACGGCGTCGACGTCCCTGTCCGGCGGTAAGCCGGTGCACTACCTGTGCGACGAGGAGGACAACTGGAACCCCTCCATCGAGGACATCCGTTCCAAGGTCACCGAGCGCACCAAGGCCATCGTGGTGATCAACCCGAATAACCCGACCGGCGCGGTGTACTCCAAGGAGATCCTGCAGCAGATCGTGGACGTGGCCCGCGAGCACTCCCTGCTCATCCTGGCCGACGAGATCTACGACAAGATCCTTTACGACGACGCCGAGCACATCAACATCGCGAGCCTGTGCCCGGACCTGCTGTGCCTGACCTTCAACGGCCTCTCCAAGGCCTACCGGGTCGCTGGCTACCGCTCCGGTTGGCTGGTCATCACCGGCCCGAAGGGGCATGCGGAGGGCTTCCTGGAAGGCCTGACGCTGCTCGCCGGGACGCGGCTATGCCCGAATGTTCCGGCCCAGCACGCCATCCAGGTGGCGATCTCCGGCCGCCAGTCCATCGACGACCTCGTGCTGCCGGGTGGCCGCCTGCTGGAGCAGCGAAACATGGCGTGGGAGAAGCTCAACGAGATCCCTGGCGTGAGCTGCGTGAAGCCGATGGGCGCCCTGTACGCCTTCCCGAAGCTGGACCCGAATGTCCACGAGATCCACGACGACGAGAAGCTGATGTTCGACCTGCTCCGCGCGGAGAAGATCCACCTGGTGCAGGGCACGGGCTTCAACTGGCCGACCCCGGATCACTTCCGCATGGTCACGCTGCCGTGGGCCCGCGATATCAAGGACGCCATCGAGCGGCTGGGGAACTTCCTGGCCAGCTACCGCCAGTAGCAGCCGGACGCACCCCCTCCCCGGTGCGCCGTGGACTTAGGCGAGCGTGCGGCTGCGGCCGAGCGCCAGCACCCGCCAGCCGGCGTCCTCCCAGGCCTGCTGGTCCAGGCAATTGCGCCCATCGATCACGGTGGGCGCCTTCTTTTTCTTCTTCTCCCCCGGCGCTACTCCCGCCCCGGGGGCGGGACCGGCCTGCACGGCGGCCAGCGCCTCGGCCGGCTTCAACCGGCGGAACTTCGGCCACTCGGTGGCCACGATCACCAGCTCCGCGCCCTGCAGAGCCTCGGGAAGCGTGGGGGCGTGCTGCAGCTCGGGGGCCGCCAGGCGGGCGGTCTTCTTCGCCTTCGGATCGTAGATGCGCACATGCGCCCCGGCCTGGTAGAGCCGCATAGCGATGTCCACGCCCGGCGCCTCGCGCACATCATCACTGCGGGGTTTGAAGGCGGCGCCCAGCACGGTGATGCTCCGGCCGGTGACGTCCCCGCCGAAGACCTCGTGGGCCATGTGCTCCACCTTGTCGCGACGGGAGTTGTTGATCGCGTCCACCTGGCTCAGCAGGCCGCTGGCCCCGGTCGCACCGAGCTCCTCGGCGGTGGTCATGAACGCACGCACGTCCTTGGGGAGGCAACCACCGCCGAATCCGAGACCAGCGTGGAGGAAGGACTTTCCGATGCGACGGTCGGCCCCCAGGGCGGCGGCGAGCGCCGTGACGTCCCCGCCGGAGGCATCGCAGAGATCGGCGACCGCATTGATGAAACTGATCTTGGTGGCGAGGAAGGAGTTCGCGCTCGTCTTCACCAGCTCCGCCGTGGCGGGGTCCATCATCATCAGTGGCGCCCCTTCGGCCAGGGGTTCGGCATAGATCTCCCGGACGAGCTTTTCGACCTCCTCGCGGTCCTCGTCCCGCGCCCCGACGACGATGCGGTCGGGGTGCAGGGTGTCGTCCACCGCCGTGGATTCCCGGAGGAACTCGGGGTTCCACGCGACGGTGCAGCTCGCGGCCGGGGCGGGATTCTTCTTTCCCTTCGAGCCCTTCTTGCTGCCTGCCTTCTTGGCTGCTGTCTGTGCCGCCGCGCCCTGGATGAGCCGGTCCATCCGTTCCTGCAGCACCGGGGTGGTTCCGACGGGGACGGTGGACTTACCCAGCAGGACGTGATCGCCGCGTAGCAGCGGGGCCAGGGCGTCGACGACGGCGTAGATCTGGCTCAGGTCAGCACCCGCACCGCCGGCCTGTTGCGGGGTGCCGACGCAGAGGAAGTGAGTCTTCGCGAACTCGGCGGCTTCCGACGGGTCGGTGGTGAAGCGCAGTTTTCCTGCGCTGACCCCCCGTTTCAACAGTTTCTTTAATCCCGGTTCATAGAACGGGGATTTGCCAGCGTTGAGCCTTTCGACTTTCGCTGGATCGGTATCCACCCCCAGCACGTCATGGCCGAGCTCGGCCATGCACGCTGCGTGTGTTGCTCCCAAGTAGCCGGTGCCGACAACAGTCATCCGCATGCCCCACACAATACGCACGGATTCGGTTGCGTGACGGGCAGCGCGTCAGCGACGCTGGATCGGGGCCGCTACTTGCGGAAGTTCAGATAAGCCTTCGACGGAGTCGGACCGCGCTGGCCCTGGTACTTCGAGCCCACCGCACCCGAACCATAGGGGTTCTCAGCGGGGCTGGAGAGCTTGAAAATAGCCAGCTGACCGACCTTCATCCCCGGGTACAGGGCGATCGGCAGGTTCGAGGTATTGGAAAGCTCCAGGGTGATGTGACCGGAGAAACCCGGGTCGATGAAGCCCGCGGTGGAGTGGGTCAGCAGCCCCAGGCGCCCCAGCGAGGACTTGCCCTCCAGGCGGCCTGCCAGGTGATCGGGGATCGTGAACTTCTCAAGCGTCGCGCCGAGGACGAACTCCCCCGGGTGCAGGATGAAGGGCTCCTCGCCTTCCACCTCCACGAGGGTGGTGAGCTCCTCCTGCGGCAGCTTCGGGTCGATGTGGGTGTACCGGGAGTTATTGAACACCCGGAACAGGCTATCCAGCCGCACGTCCACAGAGGAGGGCTGCACCATCGAGGCATCAAAAGGCTCGATGCCGAGCTGACCGGCGGCGATTTCTGAACGGAGGTCACGATCTGAAAGAAGCACGTCTCCCAGTCTAACCGAGCAACCCGCGCCGAACCCCCACACCACTGAGCGGGGCTCGGATTGAGCCACCGCGTGACAGTCGACATTGGCCACCGAGTGACACTCGACATTGACCACCGTGCAGCGACGGACGCGACGCTAACGGCCTGGCCTTTTGGCTGCTCCCCGGCGCGTGCCCTATACTTAATCGCTAGTGTCCAGGACACATTTGCCGATGTAATTCAATGGTAGAATGTCAGCTTCCCAAGCTGAATACGCGGGTTCGATTCCCGTCATCGGCTCATTTCCCCCGGTGCGCGCGCAAGCGCACCGGGGTTTTCGCTATCCCGAACCGGATAATCCACCCCTCCCCGCTACACTCATATCCACCATCACCCTGCCGAATCTCTACCGGCAGGCCGGGCGCCAGGGCGAGGTTGACGTCCTAAAACTAAGAGCGCCCCGGGGACAGAAGGAAGGACCACAAAGATGGCGCAGCAGCAGGCCAGCCAGCAGGAAAAAGAGCAGGCAGGCGAGCAAAAGCTGACGCGGATCAGCGACCAGGAGAACCCCTACCCGGTACCGGAGGAGTACCCGGAGTATCAGCCGAAAAACGATACGACGAAGGGGCAGCGCAAACTCTCCGTCTACACCGCCATCGACGCCTTCTTCATCATCGTCACCCTAGCCCTGACCGCCTGGTACCTGGCGCTGATGATCCTCAACGGCTTCAACATGGAAACCAAGAGCCTGATCTGGGTGATCTGGTGGTTCCTCGTGCTCGCGTACCTCTCGCTGCCGCGCATGCACCAGCTATTCACCTTCGTCTACGTGCCGGACTACTTCGTCGCCCGCGCCCGCACCTCGGATGGACTGCTGGGCGACCCGGTGAATATTGCGCTGCACGGCTCGGAGGAGGATATCCACGCAGTGCTGCTCGCCGCGGGCTGGACGAAAGCGGACAAGATCACGCTGCGCTCCAGTTGGAAGATTGCCGTATCCAGCGTGTTCCGGAAGTCCTACCCGGCAGCCCCGGTCAGCCCGCTGGTGATCTTCAAGCGCTCGCAGGCCTTCGCCTATCAGCAGGAGGACTCCGGCAGCGCGTCCAAGCGCCACCACGTGCGGCTGTGGCGCACCCCGGATGATTGGGCGCTGCCGGGCGGCGAGAAGGTCGCTTGGATGGCCGGCGCGACTTACGACCGGGGCGTGGGGCTGTCCAGCTTCACCGGGCAAGTCACCCACAAGATCGACGAGGACACGGACGCCGAGCGCGACTACCTCATCGGCACCCTGCAGTACGTCGACCCGGAGATCACGGTGAATATCCTTCCCGACTTCTCCTCCCCGTACATCTGCCACAACGGCGGCGGGGACAAGATCGTCACGGATGGTGACCTTCCGATTGTCGACGTCACCGGCGCGGCCGAAAGGCTTGCTGACGTTCCCGAGGTGCGCGACGGCGTGCAGGCGCGCAAGGAGGAGTCAGAGGCCAGCCGTAAGCGGGACAAGGAGCTACCGCCGGCCGAGATGAACATCGTCGGTGCGCTGACCGCCATCGTGGCGATCTTCACCGCGTGGCGTTCCGGCACCCAGCTGGCGAGTATCGGCTGGGTGACTGGTTCGCTGAAGCAGACCTGGGTGCTCTACGGGCACTTCATCGGGGCGCTGGCAGCGCTGCTATTCCTGGCCCTGACCTTCATGCGCATCCGATGGGCGCGCGTGCTGCTGATGGTCACGATCACGCTGATCTCCATCGGCGACCTCTTGGCCGCCGCAACCTCCGAGCACCACGTGGCCAGCAACCTCTTCATGGTGGCCGTTGCGCTGGTGCTGGTGATGAGCATCTCCTCCGAGAGTTCCAGGCGCTGGGTCAGCGGCGGCCGGGAGGACAAGGTGGTCAGTTACAACCTGCGCCACCCCAACCGTGGACTATCCGTGGAGTAGGAAGCGCCACCCGCGCTCGACATTCGAGCAGGAACGCGCCCGGGGAACGCCCCGCACCGGAACGTCTCCGCGACAGAACGCCTCCGCAACGAAGAAAGGTTCAGCATGGCAGACGCACCGTCCCCCGGCCCCCGGGGTGTCCGGAGCACCCAGGGTGCCCGAGCTTCCCGGAGCTCTCGCACGCCGGAGGAGCCGAACCGGAACTTCGTGGGCTCCCGGCTACGGCAGCTGCGCAAGGAGCGGGATATCTCGCAGGCGCAGCTCGCCACGACTCTGGGGCTATCCGCGAGCTACGTCAATCAGATCGAGCACGATCAGCGCCCCCTGACCCTGGCGGTGCTGCAGAAGATCACCAGGGCCTTCGGTGTGGACGCCACCTTCTTTGCCAACGAGGACTCCCTCCGCCTGCTCGCCGAGGTTCAGGACGTCATGGCCGACCGCGATATCTGGCCCACTCCGGTGGACGTCACGGAACTGGCTGAGCTGGTGCGCCACCACCCTGCCATCGCCCGGGCCATGGTGGACATGCACAGTCGCTACCGGAACGTCTCGGACAAGCTCACGCTAGCCACGGAGGAGCGCCTGCAGGGCTCTGCTGTGCTGTCCATCACCCCTCGTGGCGAGCTCTTTGGGCGTGCATCCGGGCCGGAGGCATTCTCCATGCCGCACGAAGAGGTCCGGGACTACTTCTACGCCCGGCAGAATTACGTGGACGTCCTGGACGTACAGGCCGAGAAGCTCGCGAAAAAGCTGAACCTTGGGGCCACGCAGATTCGCCACGCGGAGGCGGTCCTCGTCGACCGGCTCACAGATAAGCACAACGTGACGGTCACCTACTCTCGCGACATGGGGGACACGCAGCACACCTTCGACCCGGAGACGAAGCGGCTGTACGTCTCCGCCATGATGCGGCCAGGGCAGATCGCGTTCCGCCTGGCCACTGAGCTGGCCTACCTGGAGGCCGGCCCGACCATCCGTTCCCTGGTGGAGCTGGGTAATTTCACCTCCGATGCCTCCCGTAGGCTGGCCTCCCGCGGCTTGGCCACCTACTGGGCGGCGGCCCTGCTCATGCCTTATGGGCAGTTCCACGCCTCCGCAGAGGAGTCCCGCTATGACCTGGAGTTCCTCATGCGCGAGTACGGGGTGGGTTATGAGACGGTCTGCCACCGCCTGTCCACCCTGCAGCGCCCCAGCCTGCGCGGCGTGCCCTTCACCTTCGTGCGGGTGGACCGGGCGGGAAATATGTCCAAGCGGCAGAGCGCCTCTGGCCTGCACCTCTCCGGCTCGGGCGGTACGTGCCCGCTGTGGAATGTCTATGAGACTTTCAGCTACCCGGGCAAGATCATGCGGCAGATCGCCCAGATGCCGGACGGTCGCACGTACCTGTGGGTCGCCCGAACAGTGAATCACCACCGCTCGGCGTGGGGGAACCCGGGCAAGATGTTCGCCATCGGCCTGGGCTGCGAACTGCGGCACGCGCAGCGTACCGTGTACGCCGATGGCTTGGACTTGGAGGACACCTCCGCGGCCACCCCGATCGGTTCGGGTTGCCGCCTGTGCCCGAGGACGACCTGCCCGCAGCGCGCGTTCCCGCCGATCGACCGCCAGGTGGACATCGACGCCCACCGTTCCTCGGTCTCGCCGTACTAGCGGCGTTCGGACGCGGGCGGATTGTCCCAGGACGTTGCCCCCGCGACGCTCGCGCCGCCGCGTGGCTAGTAGCGCCGCTAGTGGTGTGCCTAGTCGCGTGGCGGCGTGATGTCTAGCGAGGTATCGGTGTTGTAGTAACCGAAGCCCGGCTCTTCGCGGTCGAAGAGTCCGATCTGCGCGCGGCGCTCCAGCTCGCGGCGGTTATAAGTGGCCTGCTGGATCGCCTCCTCCGAGTCGAAGCCGGATCCCAGAGCGCCGGCGATCATGCCGAGCGACGCAGCGAACCACGCCAACAGCAGGTAATTCCACGGCTGAACCGGGTGGCCAATCTGCAGGCTGAAGTACTTCACCGGCACGATCGCTGCCGCCAGCATGAGCAGCACCCCGATGAGGAGCAGGTACATCAGCAGCGAGGAGATCGCCACGGTGACCAGGGTGGCGTAGTTATCCCACCGGGCGCGCCACCACCCCACCGAGTCGTAGTGCAACTTCGAGGACCGGGGGTTCCACAGGCTGTTGTTGTAGATCAGCCAGAAGGTCATCCCACAGATCGCGAGCATGCTGATGAGGATCAGCCGCCAGATCGGCATCAGCGAGCTCATCAGCCAGATCGAGCCGAAAAAAACGCCGAAGGCGCCACTGGCCACGCCCAGGGCGATGGACCCGGAGAGCACCCGCAGCAGGGCCACCGGCCGGTTGCAGCGGATCATGCCGAGCAGCAGGCGGAGGGTGCGGCCACGGCCCTCCAGCACGCGGGTGGTATCCGCTCGGACGTCGCCGCCCGCGATGTCCTCGTATCCGTCGATGTTCTCTTCGGGCACGCCCGCACCTGCCATTTTGCCCTGCACCAGGCGGGTCATCTCCTGCTTCAGGCCGAGCTTCGCGCGCAGCAGGCCGAAGGCGGGGAGGCAGAGCATGGTGGCTTTGCCGTTCTGGATGCACTGGCTGATCACCGGCCGGCGGGTGCTGAGTGGCAGGTCGGTGAGGTAGATCAGCCGGTCCCACTGGTACTTCTCGAGCACGTCGTTGGTGTTGTCGTGCAGCTCCACGGTTCCACGGGAGCTCATCGGGAAGGAGCCGATGCGCAAGTAGAGTTCGGCGGGCTCCCCGGTGCGGTGGTCCTTGGCTGCTGCTTGGAGATCGGCGAAGAGCGCTTTAGCGCGCCGTTCGGGCAGACCGGGGTCTGCCACGATGCCGATGCGGGTGGTCATGGGTGATTCGTTTTTCCTTGCCTCAGGGGGATTGTGAACTGCCCGCAGCGCGTCCGGGCTGTGCCAGATCACCGGTATTTGCGCTGGGTGGAGTGGATTTTACGGTCAATGCTCTAAGCACGGCAAAGCGCGCCCCCGAACCGGTCATTTTCGCCGGTTCGGGGGCGCGCTGCAGAGATTCTCGGCGGGCGCTGTGGCCCGCCGGTTAGGGCGCGTTCGCGCCCTAGGGACCTGTTAGAGGTTGATCATGTGGCCGCCGATACCGTGGGCGGCTTCCTTCATGGCCTCAGACAGGGTCGGGTGCGTGTGCACGTTGCGGGAGATCTCGTCCGCGGTCAGGTCGAAGCGCTGCGCCAGGGTGAGCTCCGGCAGGAGCTCGGAGACGTCCGGGCCGACCATGTGGCCGCCGAGCAGCTCGCCGAACTCTGCGTCCGCGATGAGCTTCACGAAGCCCACTGCGTTGCCGAGGCCCTGTGCCTTGCCGTTGGCGGTGTACGGGAAGGTCGCGACCTTGATCTCGCGGCCGTCCTCCTCCGCCTTCTTGCGGGCTGCTTCCTCGGTGTAGCCGAAGGATGCGACCTGCGGGTTGCAGAAGGTGGCGCGCGGCATCATCTGGTAGTCGCCCAGCTCCTGGGTCTCCGCACCAGCGATGGTCTCTGCCGCGACGACGCCCTGCGCCTCAGCGACGTGGGCCAACTGCAGCTTCGCGGTGACGTCGCCGATGGCGTAGATGTTCTTCGCAGAGGTGCGCATGCGCTCGTCGATGACGATCTCGCCGCGCTCGCCCAGCTCGACGCCGGCCTTGTCCAGGCCGAGGCCCTCGGTGCGCGGTGCGAAGCCGATGGAGACCATGACGCGGTCTGCCTTGATGGTCTCGGACTTCTTGCCGTCGGCGGACTCGATGTCCACCTCGACGCCCTTGCCCTCGCCCAGGTCGCGAACCTCGGTGGTCTTGTGACCGGTCTTGAGGTTCACGCCGAGGCGCTTGTACTGCTTCGCGATTTCGCGGGAGACGTCCTTGTCCTCGTTCGGCAGGACGCGGTCCATGAACTCGACGACGGTGATGTCCACACCGAAGTTGGAGAGCACGTAGGCGAACTCCATGCCGATGGCGCCGGCGCCAATGATGACCATGGACTTCGGGGCGTTCTCGTCGAGGATCTGCTCCTCGTAGGAGACGATGTTGCCGCCGATCTCCACGCCCGGCAGGGACTTGACGACCGAGCCGGTGGCGATGATGGCGTTATCGAAGGTGATCTTCTTGCCCTCGTCATCCCCCTCGACGATGGAGATCTCCTTGTCGGAGACGAACTCGCCGCGGCCGTGGATCTCCTGGATCTTGTTCTTCTTCATCAGGTAGTGAACACCCTTGACGATGGAAGAAGAGACCTTGCGGGAACGCTTGTGCGCTGCACCGAAGTCCATGGAGATGTTATCGCCGGTAATTCCGTACGTCTTCGCTTCCTTGGTGATGGTGTGCGCCAGCTCTGCGTTACGGATCAGAGCCTTCGAGGGGATACAACCCACGTTGAGGCACACGCCGCCCCAGTACTGCTTCTCGACAACTGCGGTCTTGAGGCCCAGCTGCGCCGCGCGAATTGCGGCGACGTAACCGCCAGGGCCTGCACCGATTACTACTACGTCATAATGTTCAGCCACGGCCCCCACCTTATATTTAAATCGAGCCCAGAGCCAGCTTCAGGCTGGAGAAAGCATCCGCGCTGCCGTGGGCGAATCCGCCCAGGAAGTCGGTGATGATGAGGATGATCTGGTCGATGAACTGCATCTCTGATTGTCCTTAAAATATCCGAGGGAAAGATCCGAAATTTTTGGCCTTCACGTGCTGCGATGCCAGGGGAATGAGAACAGCCTGTCCACTTCCTGCATTAGTTCTAGCAGCTTTATGAGCAAAAATACTAAGAAAAGCTGGCATTTGCTTTCCCTTAGCTCATAATCATGGCTACTATCTAGCTGGTAGATTCCCAGCCGCTGGTCGGAGTAGGGACAGAGAAACCGCCGATCACCACAGCTGATACGCAAAGGAAATTCGATGAAGAAGTACCTCGCCCGTGGCCTCGCCGCATCCCTCGCGGCCCTCATGCCACTGTCCATGGCCGCCCACACCGCATCCTCTGCCTCGGCTGCTCCGGTGAGCGCCCAGGCCGTCGCTAGCAATGCGAAGGCTGCAGATCTGTACTGGGATAAGCTGCCGGGTACCGTGAACCCGAGCACCAACGGTCGCTGGGTCAGCGAGGTCAAGAAGCTGAAGCGCGCGGGACACAACGTCACTTATGCCACCGCGACCTCCCCGGCCATGGGTGGCCTGGAAATCCCGCTGGTCGTCATCGGCCCGAAGGGTAAGAAGCTGCGCGAAACCGCCGGCCTGCCAACCCTGTACATGCTCAACGGCGCCGACGGCGGCGAGGGCCGGGCGAACTGGATCAACCAGTCGGACATCATCGATTTCTACGGCAAGAACCTCAACGCCAACATCGTCATCCCGATGTCTGGCGCGTTCAGCTACTACACCGACTGGGTGAACAAGTACAACAAAGCTGGCTACAAGCCGATGTGGGAGACCTTCCTGACCAAGGAGCTGCCGCAGACCATCGAGAAGGAGCTGAAGGCCAACGGCAAGCGCGCCATCGCGGGCATGTCCATGTCCGCCACCTCCTCGCTGAACCTGGCCGCGCACAACCAGGGTTTCTATGACTCCGTCGGTTCCTTCTCCGGCTGCGCGTCGACCACCAAGGGTCTGGCCCCGGCCTTCATCGGCATCACCCTGGCCCGCGGCGGGACCAACGTCAACGAGATGTGGGGCGGTTCCCACACCCCGGCAGCCCTGCGTGACGATGCCCTGGTCAACGCGAAGAACCTGGTCAAGCAGCCGAACCTGTACGTCTCCAACGCCTCTGGGTTGGTTGGCAAGCACGACGTGCTGAGCTCCGAGCGCGTGAACGGCGACCTGTCCGCGGCCACGACCGTGGCTGTGGAGGGTGGCGTCATCGAAGCCGCCACCAATGGCTGCACCCACGACCTGGATGTGAAGCTGCGCTCCCTGGGTAAGAAGGACGCCACCTTCAACTTCCGCAACACCGGCACCCACCAGTGGGGCTACTGGCAGGACGACCTGCGCGGCTACCTGCCGGTCCTGGAGAAGGCTTTCGGGAACTAAAAACCCACACCGCCCGGCCCTGTTGAGGGCCGGGCTTAACGCGCGGCGGGAGGTGCGGCCATCATGCGCGCACTGAGCATCGCCACCGTTGTTGTCGCCGCCGCGGGCTACCTGGTCATCTGGATCGCCTCCAAGGCCCTTCCGCCCGCAGGCTATGTGGACTTCATGGTCTTCTGGGGGCTATTCTTCGCCCTCACTGGGCTGATCGACGGCCTCATGCAGGAGACCGCCCGCGGCGTGACCGCCGCCCGGCACAACCGCAAGGGCACCGAACCGCGGGAGACGGCCACCGATCGCGGTGCTGCCCGCCCCTTTACTCTGGCGGGCGGCTTCGCCCTCGCCTTCGGGCTACTTTCCCTGGTTTCTGCCCCGCTGTGGGCCACCAGCGTGAGCCCCGCCCACCCCCTGTGGGCTGCCATTCTCACCGCCACAGGGCTCGCGAGTTTCGCCTTCCAAGCCATCCTCTGCGGGCTGATCTCCGCGGCCTCCCGCTGGCGCGAGTTCGCCTGGCTCATCGGCATCGATTCCGGGATCCGCCTACTGCTCGCAGCCCTCGCCTGGTGGCTGGGGTGGGGCGTGGTTTCCTTCTTCATCATCACCGTCATCGGCGCGGGCACCTGGGCCGCATTCGCACTGCTCCCCGGGGTGCGCCCACTGCTGAGCCACCGCGCGGACATCCCCGCCCGAGCCTTCGTGCAACGCGGGCTGAAGGCGATGCTGGCCTCCGGCGCTAACGCCGTGCTCATCACCGGCTTCCCCGTCCTGCTGCGCGCCACCACCGACCTGGACTTCGCCGGGGCCAGCGGCACCGGCGAGGAGCTCAGCTCCGCCGGCGGAGCCGCCGGGGCGGGCGCAGTGCTCGCCGGAACGATCACAGCCGTCACCCTCACCCGCGCCCCGCTGCTCGTCCCCCTGCAGCGCTTCCAGCCGGCACTGATCGTGCACTTCACCAAACACCGCGAGCAGGTGCTGCGCGCCGCGGCCACACCCGCGCTGGCGATCATCGCCATCGGCGCGGTGGGCGGGATCGCCGCCTACCTCGTGGGCCGACCGATCATGGCGCTGCTCTTCGACGAGGCCTACCTGGTCTCCCCCGCAGCCCTCGGCCTGCTGACCTTCGCCTCCACCGGCACCGCACTGCTCATGGTCACGGGCTCCGCGGCCCTCGCCGCGGGCCGCCACGACCTGTACTGGTTCGGCTGGGCCATCGCCACCGTCGCGGCGGTGGGCCTGCTGCTGGTGGACACCACCCCTGAGCTCCGCTCGGTACTCGCACTCGGGATCGGCCCGCTGGTCGGCGTGGCCCTCCAGCTCTGGCGGCTCCAGCGCCTACCAACCCGGCCCGGCCGTGTCGAGGCCGGCGAGGGCGACGTCGTGAAAGAAAAGGCCTAGCTCTCCGCCGGGATGAACTTCCGGGAGAACACCGTGATCAGGACCAGGTTCAGGACCGCAGCCACCACGCCCGCGAGCAGCATGACCGGGTAGCTGAACCACTCGGACAGACGGGTCAGGATCATCGGGAAGAAGAAGCCCACATAGGTGAACACGTAGTAGATCGCGGTCAGGCCACCCAACTCATCCGGGCTGGCCAGCCGCTGCACCTCCGTCAGGCCCGTCAGCAGCGTGATGCCGTAGCCCAGCCCCAGAACGACCGCGACGATCAACGCGCCCGCCAGGGAGACGGTCTTTGCGGTCCAGGCAGCGACGAGCATGCCGATGATCACGATGACCAGACCGATCTGCTGGCCGAACGCGGAATGATTACGCCAGTACAGGTCCGGGAACTGCTGAATACCAAAGCCGAAAGCCAGCGCCAGGGCGGTGATACCCGCGGTGATGGCAATCGGATTGCCATAAGAATTCTGAATCAGAGCCGGCATGATCGCATAGGCCACGCCGGTGCAGCCGAAGACCCACGGCGCCAGCGGCAGCACGACCAGCAGGAAACGCGGGTGCTTCGCGGAGGGGGACGCCAGGTCGCTCAGGAACGAGCCCTTGACCTTCAGGTGTGCGCTCTGGCGGGTCTCCGGCACCGTCATCAGGCCCACGATCGTCACGATCGAGAGGACCACGTGGATCATGTAGGGCAGCTGACCGGGGATCGGCCCCCACTCGCCAAGCAGGCCGGCGATCAATGCACCCACCGCGAAACCGCCGGTCATGGCCATCGCGGAACGCTTCGCCCCGGAGTTCGGCTTCGCCGTGGGATCGAAGGCCGGGCTGGAAAGCTCCTTAATCCAGGAGCCACCCGCGGTCATCGCCATGCCCAGCGCCAGGCCGGAAAGCATGCGACCAGCAAAGATGATCGGCTCGCTGGTCTCGCCCATCGCGATGAGGATGGAACCAATCAGCGCGACGATCGGAGCAGGCAGCATGACGACGCGGCGTCCATAACGGTCAGACAGCGGCCCGGCGACCAGCAGGCCGACCGCGATGCCCACCGCGTAGAACGCCAGCAGGGCGTCCACGAACACCGGGGAGAAGACGTCCTCCCCGCGGTAGAAGACCATCATCGGGGTGAACTCGTTGCCGCCCCACGCGACGATAAATACCGCCAACGCAACCATGAACCACGCTCGCGAGCCCTTGTACTTCGAGCTTCGCGAGTCGATGTTGAGATTGGTTGGGGTATCAGAGCTTTGCGACATGGCTACCCATGGTAATCCTCCGGAGAGTGCGGCCTGACAGGAATGGGGGTTTAGAAAGTTATCGCGAAATAGCTGTGACGCCCGCCACTTTGCGTAACCTTGGGTCATGGCACAGAACTCACCAAAGACCAAGCAGCTTGGATCCGACATCGCCCGTCGCTCCAAGGCCCCCAACCCCCTGCCGACCACCCCGAATCCCGCGATCCTCCCGGAGCTCACGCGGGCTCTCGACGGCCAGTTCGGCGAGGCACGCGACGCCATCCGCGAGACGCTCAAGGACGATCAGTTCCGGCCCGCGGTGGGATTAAGCCTGGAAGAAGCCCGCGCCCGCACTACCGCCCAGCTGCAGTCGGTGCTGGACTCCGGCCTGCCGCACGGCGCATTCCGCGAGGAGCAGGGCGGCACCGGGGAGACCGGCACGACCCTGGCCAGCATCGAGATGCTCGGAATGGCAGATCTCTCGCTGATGGTGAAGTCCGGCGTGCAGTGGGGGCTGTTCGGCGGCGCGGTCGGCAACCTCGGCACCGAGCGTCACCACGACCTGGTCAAGGACCTGATCGAACTACGGGCGCTGGGCTGCTTCGCGATGACGGAGCGCGGCCACGGCTCCGACGTCCAGAACCTCGAGACCACCGCGACCTACGACCCGGAGACCCAGGAGTTCATCATCAACTCCCCCACCGCGTCCTCGGAGAAGTGGTACATCGGCAACGCCGCCCGCGACGGCCGCTTCGCCGCGGTCTTCGCGCAGCTCTACACCCCGGGCGTGGAGGAGTCGCACGGCGTGCACTGCCTCGTCGCCCGCATCCGCGAGGACGACGGCTCCCCGGTCGAGGGCGTGCGCCTCGGCGATCACGGCTACAAGGGCGGGCTGCCCGGCGTGGACAACGGCACCCTTGTCTTCGAGAACTACCGCGTTCCGCGCGAGAACCTGCTCAACCGCTTCGCCGACGTGGACGAGGAAGGCAACTACAGCTCCCCGATCGAGAACCCGAACCGCCGCTTCTTCACGATGCTCGGCGCGCTGGTCCGCGGGCGCGTGACGGTGGGCGCCGCCGCCGGAGCCGCGGCCCGCACCGCCCTGGACATCGGCGTGCGCTACGCCAACCTGCGCAAGCAGTTCGCGCCCAGCGATGACCTGCCGGAAAACACCCTCATCCAGCACCGCAAGCACCGGCTGCGCCTCATCCCCCGGGTGGCGCGCGCCTACGCGCTGCAGCTGGCGACGAACGAGCTGATCTCCGGGCTGCACGACCTCGAGGCACGCGGCGTCGACCCCGTGAACGCCACGAAGGAGGAGCAAGCCGACCAGCGCGAGCTCGAGGCGCACGCCGCCGCCCTGAAGGCTGCGAATACCGCGCACGCCACCGACACCATCCAGGAGATGCGCGAGGCCTGCGGCGGCTACGGCTACATGGCCGAGAACCTGCTGACCAGCCTGAAGGCAGACTCGGATATCTTCACCACCTTCGAGGGCGACAACGTGGTGATGATGCAGCTGGCCGGGAAGGAGCTGATGACCGGCTTCTCCAAGGAGATCGGCAGCTTCAACCCGCTGGAGATGGTCCGCTTCGGGCTGGATAATTTCTCCACCCTGCTGCGCCGCCGCACCGCCGCGGATGCTCTGGTCCAGAACCTGAAGGACACCTTCTCCGACAGCGAAGAGGCCACCCTCTTCGACCCGGGTAGCCAGCTGCGCCTGGTGTCGGAGCGGGAACGCCGCCTCATGGTCTCGCTGGGCCGACGCCTGCGCGTGGCTAAGGACATGCCGGTGGAGAAGGCCGCGAAGGTCGTCGACCGGGCACAGGACCACCTACTGGAGGTCGCGTGGGCGCACGTGGACCGTATCCTCCTCGAGGCCATGCTGGAGGCGGAAGCGACGCTGACCAGTGACACCGCCCGCGATGTGATGGAGCAGGTCCGCGACGTCTACTTCCTGGACCTCATCGTCCGCAACGGCAGCTGGTACCTGGAGCAGAACCTGCTCACAGGCACCCGCACCAAGGCGGCCCGCGCGGCGCTCAACGACCTGGTGGACTCCCTGGCCCCCTGGTCGGAGCTGCTGGTGGACGCCTTCGGTGTGCCATCGGAGATCACCTCGGTGAACCTCATGCAGCGCTATGAGGACATGGTGACCAAGGCCGAGTCCGACCCGGCGGTCGGCCAGCCAGGCCGCTGGCGGGAGGACTAACCCCAGTGCTGCGGGGGAGGCCGCGTGGCTGGGTTCGCACAGCAGGAAAATCGCCCCAGCGGGTGGAAAATACTGGTCGCGCGGCCGCATCCACCCTGCAAACTTCGCGCACAACCCGCGCGCTAGACTCGACTGAGTGACAGTTTCGGGAGATCAGAATAGGCAGGACCCGCCAGCAGCGGGCAAAAGTTCAGTCGACCGTATCTTCGGCACGGATGCCGATTCCTTCGGCGTCCGCGCCCTCCCCGACGCCCCCTCCCCGCCCTCGATGCGGGCAATGCTGCTGACTTTTAACTCCTTCCGCCACCATATTCCCCGCGCCACCCGCGCGGCGCTGGCGATCCTGATCCCGGGCATCATCGGCTATCTTTTGGGTTTCGGCTCCGAGCTACTGCTCGTCTCCGCGGGCGCTGTGCTCCTCATCAACGGTGAGAATAAGCCCTACCGCGAGCGCTGGAAGTCCCTGCTGCGCTATGGGTTGTTTTTCACCAGCCTGACCTTGGGCTTCCGCCTGCTTGGTATCTGGAGCCACTCCCACGGCCAGATGGATTTCTCCGAGGGGATCGGCGGGGTCATCGCCAACCCGCGCAGCGCGCTCATCGCCTACCTACCGCTGATGCTCTTCCTCGCCGTCTGCGTGGTCTGCGTCTACGTGACGATGTGTCTACGGCTCACCCCGCCGGGGCCGTATCTGATGCTTTTCGTCACCGGCGGGCTGATGGTCAACAAGATTTCCATCTCCCTCTCCGCCACCCTGATCTGGTCGATCATCGGCGCGGTCTCCGGGTTCATCATCAGCATGTCCGGCTGGCTGGTCGACAAGCACGGACCGGAACGCAAGGCGGTGGAGGACGCCGAGGCTGCCGTCGCCGACTATCTGGAGGCCCGGACCAAGGAGGCGCCGGCCGAGTACGAATCGCTCAAGCTCACCGCCGCCGGCGCGATCCACCGCGCCTGGTCGATGCTGGCCCACGCGGGAGCCATCCACGGCGGAGCGATCACCCCTGAGGCCCGGGGCACCAAAAGCGAGGAGCTCGTGCACCGCATGCTCAGCGCACAGCACCGCTGGGCCACCGCCGACCCGGACGCCCAGGCGCAGCGCCACTCCCCTTCCGACCGGCGCACGATCCCGCTCGCTTCCCCCGGCGCGTGGGCCAAGCTGAAGCGGCAGTGGCACCGCGACTCCCACCCGATGGTCACCGCCCAGCGCGTCGCGCTCGCGGGCCTGGGCGTGTCCATCCTCTCCACGGTGCTGGGTCTGGGTCGGCCGGACTGGGCGATCACCTCCGTGATGCTGCTGCTCGGCCAGGGGCCCTACCGCATGGCGGGCACGGTGCGTTGCATCCACCGCATCGCGGGGTCCGTCATCGGCATCCTGCTGTACCTGGCTTTCTATCAGCTGCACCCGGGCATCCTGATGGACCTCATCGGCCTGGCGGTGGCCATGGCCTGCACGGAGCTTTTCATCGCCGCGAACTACGGGCTGGCGATGGTCTTCACCGCCCCGCTGGGGCTCATGATGGCCGGCCTGGGCAGCGCCCCGATCGGGCAGACGGCGATGGACCGCGGCGCGGAACTGGTGATCGCCTCCCTGCTCTCCGTCCTAGCCATCTGGCTCTTCCGCCCCAATAACCTCCAGAAGACCGCCGAGCTCAACTACGCGTACCTGCTGACGTCGATAAAAAAGATGATCGCCAGCCTGCGGACCAGCCCGATCGACGACGCGATCCTGGACCGCCGCGAGCTGCGCTACGAGCTCAACGAGTCGCGTGCGGTGACGAATGCGTGCGCCAACGAGTCCTATGAGTGGCGGCAAGAACAGTGGGATCACCATGCCGCGGCGCAACTGGTCGCCCACGAGGTGCTGCGGGTGGGTGCGACGGCCGCGCACTCCGACCTGGACAAGGTTCCGGGCGGCGACGTCGAGAAGCTGGCCGCGATGTACGGCAAACTCGCCCCGGCTAACGTGTAGCGCGCGCCTTCAGAATGGCCGTGAGGGTCGCGACCGCGCAGAAGGTCCAGGTGCAGCACAACGCAACGAGGCTGCCGGTGCCCACCACCTGCGGGATCACCTGCCACGGACCGGACATGGTCTCCGCCATCATGGCCGCACCCAGCGCCACGGTGCCGATCGGGAAGGTCAAGGCCCACCAGCCCGGGGTGAAGTTCATGCGCTCCCGGAAACCGTAGATCGTGCGAATCACCGCGAAAGCCACTACGGGAATGGCAATGACCAGCGCCACCCAGCCATAGGCGTGGGCGAGCCAGGTGACCGCGGGGGTCGCCGAAGGCAGCATCACGAACTCCGCCTGGGCGGCGATGGACTGGGCTGCGGCGATAGACTGGCCGACCACGCCCAGCGGAATCCAGGTGGAGATGGAGGCGTCCACCGGCAGCGGATGATAGAAGAAGTGGCTGCGATAGGCCAGCGTGAACAGCAAAACGGCGAAGAACAGCGCCAGAAAGAAGAACGCGGTCACCGCCAGCACCAGGACCACCGTGAGCTGCTCGGAAGCGACGTCGTCGACAAGGCTCGCACCCGTCGTGGCGGAGACCATCGGCGGGACGACCGCCAGCCCCCAAGCCGGGACGGGGTGGTTGGCCCCCTTCTCCATGAGCCGCAGTGCGACCCGGAAGGTGGTGAACAGGCCGATGAGGGTGCCGATCAGCCAGAGTGTGGCGGCCACGGCGATAACCCAGTCGGCGGGGGCGGAGTCCGTCAACCCGGCGCGGGGAGTCGCCGCAGTCCCGAAGGGCAGCAGCGGGCCGACGTTATGGATCGCCGAGCCCGTCGCGGTCATGCCCATGGAGACGGTGCCCCAGGTCGGGAGGATCGACATGTCCCGCCAGGTGTCCGCGAACATCCCGGGGTTGCGGCGAGCGTTGACCGTGAAGCCGGACCCCAGGCCGATGAGCAGGACGAATGCGAGGAACATCAGCGCCGTTGCCGGGTACAGCAGCCAGCCATGCTCCGGGACCTGGCGACCGAGCAGGGAGGACAGGATGGCTGTACCCATGACCGAGGGGAACCACACCGGGCTGGCGGGCGGCAGCGCGCTGGGCCAGATGGACGTCATGGGCATAGTGTAGTGGTGAAATGCGAAACGGCCACTACCGCTTGCGCTGGTAGTGACCGTTTTTAGGTGAGCCGCCTGCGAGAATCGAACTCGCGACCTTTTCATTACGAGTGAAACGCTCTGCCGACTGAGCTAAGGCGGCGCGCAAAAACCCAGAGCCTAAAGCTCAAGCATTCTTACGGAGGATCATCGTAGCGGACAGCAGCGCGAAGACACAAAACCTAACCGCTAGCTCACCCGGCACGCTTCCCGCAGCGCACCGCCCAGCGCGTCGAGCGCGACCTCCGGTTTCACATTCATCCCCAGGGTCTCCCGGCAGGCCGACACCGCGTCGATACAGCGGACCAACGCTTCCGGGGAGTTCCGGCGCGCGAGCTCGCCCGAGGTGGCGCGCATATCCGGGTGTTGGAACCCACCCACGGGCTGCAGGCCATGAGCCGTGGCCGCGGTGCCGTCGGTGCCACCTGCGGCCCCCTCGGCAGCGCCAGCCGAAGCACCCACCGGCTCCACCGCACCTGCTGCCTGCAGCATCGCGTCGCGGTACAAGCCCACGACGTCGATCAAAGCCAGGTCCAGGGCGTCGCGCACCATCCGGGTCCGGCGGTTCTTTTGCTCCCGCTCCAGCTCCTTCATCTGCCCCGCCGAACCACGCTGCGCCTTCGCCGCACCCCGCCCCTTCGCTCCCACGCCCAGGGACTCCTCCAGAGCCTCACGTTCCTTCGCCTCCACCGGCTCCACCTGCGCGGCAACCTCCTCGGTCGCCTTCGCCACCAGCTGAGAGGTGAAGCTGAACAGGCGCGCGCCCTCGTAGACCATCTGCGGCAGCTTCAGCGCCGTCGCCCGCTTCGTCCGGGCCGCCTCGTCGCGGGCCAGGTGCCGGGCTCGGCCAATGTGCCCACCGGAGACCCCGGCGGCCCATCGCGCCTGCTCCTGCGTAATGCCCAGGGAGGCGTCCTGAAGAAGAACATCCTCCACCTGCTGCGGCGACGGGGTCGGGATGTAGACGTGGCGGCAGCGGGAACGCAGCGTGATCGAGATGTCCAGCGGGTCGGTGGACGGGGCGCAGAGCACAAACACGGTGTGCGCGGGTGGCTCCTCCACGGACTTCAGCAGTGCGTTCGAACCGGCCTCGTTGAGGCGGTCGGCGTCCTCGACAACGACGACCCGCCACCGGGAGACGGTGGGCATCGACGCGGCGGAACTGATGACCTCCCGGACGTCTTCGACGGGGATGACGGAGCCGGTCGTCGCGATCCACACGATGTCCGGGTGTGTTCCGGCGGCCGCGGACTGGCACTGCTCGCACTCCCCACAACCGCCATTCGGGCACACCAACCCGGTGGCGAAAGCCTTGGCCGCGATCGAGCGACCCGAGCCGGGCGGGCCGGTGAATAGCCAGGAGTGCGTCATCGCCTGCGGGTTCGCCACCGCGCCCGCGAGCAGCTCCCGAACCGGCTGGGCGGTGATCTTGCGCCACACGCCACCGCCGGCCACGGGGTCGAATCCAGAGCTATCCACGTTCACGAAGCACAGTCTAGCCCCCGCTGTAGACGGGTTCGATAATGTAATAGCCATGCAACAATTCGCGCGCTACTTGAAATGGGTCTGGGGCACCTACTGGCCCTTGTATGCCGCGATGATTCTGATGACGAACGTGGTCGGCGCGATCGCCGTCGCGACCTTCCTGCGCTTCCTCATCCCCCTGCGCGGTGCACGCGAGCTGACCAGCCCAAACACCGTCACCTCGATCGCATATTTGAGTTATTTCATCTTCGCGATCGTGGCTGGTGTGGTGTTCACGCTGATCTTCTTCGCCCCCGTGCTGCGCTGGCAACGCAATCCGGATGCCTATGACCCGAACATGATCCGGCATCTGGTGCTGCGCATCCCCTTCCTGCAGTCCGTGACGGGCGCGGTGCTGTGGGCCATCGGCGTGGTGATCTTCACGACGGTGGCCGCGCAGTTCTCCTCGCGGTGGGCAATTACGGTTGCCGTGACCGCCGTGTTGGGCGGGTTGATGGTGACGTTGATGACGTACATGGAGGCCGAACGGCTGGTTCGTCCCGTCGCCGCCCGCGCCCTGGAGCAAGGCTCTCTGGAGCAGTCCTCCCTCTCGCCGATGTCCACCCGCCTCATGGCCACCTGGGTGCTGACCAACGCGGTGCCGGTGCTGGGCATCCTGCTGCTGATTTTCGCGCAGGCCAGAAACTTCTTCGACGGCTCGATGGAGGACCTGATCCCCGCGCTCGTGGCGCTCGCCGCCACCGCCCTGCTCACCGGTTTCCTGGGCGCACGGTTGAGCGCGATGAGTGTGGTGGACCCGGTGCGCGAGCTGCAGTTCGCCATCAACCAGGTGCGTCGCGGAAACCTGGAAACCACGGTGCGCATCTATGATTCCTCTGAGATCGGCGTGGTGCAGGCCGGCTTCAACGAGATGATGCGTGGCCTGCAGGAACGCCAGCAGGTCTCGGACCTCTTCGGCCGATACGTGGGCACGGAGGTCGCCCGCCGCGCGCTGGAGGAGGACCCAGAGCTGGGCGGCGAGTCCCGCGACGTCGCGGTGCTGTTCGTGGACGTCATCGGTTCCACTGGCTTCGCCACGCAGCGTTCCCCGGAGCACGTGGTCTCCGCGCTCAACGAGTTCTTCGACCGCGTCGTGGAGGTCGTCCACGAGCACAAGGGAATCATCAATAAGTTCCAGGGCGACGCCGCGCTCGCCGTCTTCGGTGCCCCGCTGCCCCTTGAGGACGCAGCTGGCCACGCGCTGGCTGCCGCCCGGGAGATGCACTCCAAGCTCACGGATCTGGAGTTCGAGGCGGGCGTTGGCGTGGCTGCAGGTTCGGTCGTCGCCGGTCACATCGGCGCGAAGGACCGCTTCGAGTACACCGTCATCGGCGACGCCGTGAACCAGGCCTCCCGCCTGACCGACCTGGCGAAGGACACCCCGGGGCGGGTGCTGACGAGCGCAACGACGGTGCGGCTCGCCAATGAGGCGGAGCAGCGCCGCTGGACCATGCTGAAGTCCGTGGAGCTGCGCGGCCGTCGCCAGATGACACAGCTGGCCCGCCCGGTGCGCGCCACCCTCGCGGACCGCCACTAGGCAGCAGGCACTGTTCGGTGGCGCTTCTTAGATCTGCTTGACTGCCACTCAGGGCATCTTCTCACTCATCTTCGTACTTACTTCTCACTGTACGAAGATGAGTACGAAGTTAAGTGAGAAGTACATGCCGGAGCCAGCAAACACAACACACAACTAAAGCCCGGGCAGCAGCCCCCTTACTGGGAGCCACCACCCGGGCCTAGCACTACTTCAGTGCTCTAGCACCATAAGGCTTAAGCCTTCTTGGCTGCCTTCTTCGCGGTCTTTTTGGTGCTGCGCTTCGTGGCCTTCTTGGCCGCCTTCTTCGCAGTCTTCTTCGCGGTCTTCTTCGTGCTCTTGCGGGTGGACTTCGCCGGTCCGGCGGCAGCCTTCTCGGCGTCCTTCGCACGGCGCTCGGAGAGCAGCTCGTTGGCCCGCGCGTCCGTCAGGGTCTCCGGGGTGTCCCCGCGGCGCAGCGACGCATTGGTCGTGCCATCGGTGACATAAGGCCCGAATCGACCCTCCTTGACGGACATTGGCTTGCCGGAGACGTCGTTGTCCCCCAGGCGCTTCAACGGCGGCTTCGCGGCAGCGCGGCCGCGACGCTTCGGCTCCGCGTAGATGCGGCGCGCCTCATCCAGCGTGATGGTGAACAGCTCCTCCTCGCTGCCCAGGGAGCGCGAGTCCGAACCCTTCTTCAGGTACGGGCCATAGCGACCGTTCTGCGCGGTGATGACCTCCCCGTCGGCGGGGTCCACGCCCACCTCGCGAGGCAGACTCATCAGCTTCAGCGCATCCTCCAGCGTGACGGTGGCCGGCTCCATGCTGGCGAACAGCGAGGCCGTCTTCGGCTTCAGGGTCTCGTCGAGGATCTCCTTGATCCGCTTGGCCTTCTTATTCGCGAAGGTCTTGGTCTCGCGCGACAGGGGCTTCTTGCCCTCCTTCGCGCGCTCGGCGTCCTCCTCATCGCGCTCGGCGAGGAAAACCTTCTCCGCCTTCGCGGTGACCTCGGCTTCCTCGTCCTCGCCCAGCACCTCGGTGACGTACGGGCCGAAGCGACCTTCGCGGGCCACGATCATCCGCCCGTTCTCCGGGTTGCGGCCCAGCTCGCGGCCGGACTGCGGGGTGGCGAAGAGCTTCTCGGCGACCTCCAGGGTCAGCTCGTCTGGGGTCATGGACTCCGGGAGGTTGGCGCGCTGCGCTTCCTCCTCGCCCTTATCGTTCTTCACCATGCGCTCGAGGTACGGGCCGTAACGACCAACGCGGACGACGATCGGCACGCCGTTGGCGTCGTCGAAGAGGTGCAGGGAGTTCACGCGGCGGGCGTCGATGCTCTCCAGGTTCTGGGCGACCACATTCTTCAGGCCGTAGTTCTGGGAGCTGGTGCCGCCACCGAAGTAGAAGCCCTCCAGCCACTTCGTGCGGTCCTCGTTGCCCTCGGCGATGGCGTCCAGCTGATCCTCCATGGCGGAGGTGAAGTCGTAGTCCACCAGCGCGCCGAAGTTCTGCTCCAGCAACCCGACGACCGCGAAGGCCACCCAGCTGGGGACCAGCGCGTTGCCGCGGGGCAGGACGTAACCACGGTCCTGGATGGTGCGGATAATCGACGCGTACGTCGACGGACGCCCGATGCCGAGCTCCTCCATCTTCCGCACGAGGCTGGCCTCGGTGTAACGGGCCGGCGGGGTCGTCGTGTGACCGTCCGCGGTGACGTCCTCTGCGGTGAGGAACACGCCCTCGGTGACCTGTGGGAGGCGCTTCTCCGCGTTATCGGCGACGTCCTTACCTTCCGCGGTGCGGGAGACCTCGACGTAGGCCTTCAGGAAGCCCGGGAAGGTGACGGTGCGGCCGGTGGCGGTGAACTCCACCTCGGTGCCCGTCTCCGGCTCACCGGACGTGCCCGCGATCGTGACCTTCATGGAGGTGCCGCGGGCGTCGGCCATCTGGGAGGCGACGGTGCGCTGCCAGATCAGCTCGTAGAGCTTGAACTCCTCGGCGTCCAGCTTCTGCGCGAGCTGGCCGGGGGTCTGGAAGCGCTCGCCGGCGGGGCGGATCGCCTCGTGGGCCTCCTGGGAGTTCTTCACCTTGCGGGTGTACTGGCGCGGGCCGTCCGCGACGAACTGCTGGCCGTACAGCTGGGCTGCCTGCGCGCGGGCGGCGTTGATGCCGGCGGTGGACAGCGTCGTGGAGTCCGTACGCATATAGGTGATGTAGCCGTTTTCGTACAGGCGCTGCGCGATGCGCATCGTGCGCTCGGAGGTGAAGCGCAGCTTCCGGCCGGCCTCCTGCTGCAGCGTGGAGGTCATGAACGGCGGGTACGGGCGGCGGGTGTAGGGCTTTTCCTCCACGTTCGCGACGTGCAATTCCTCGCCCTTAATTCCGGACGCCAACTGCTTCGCGCGCTGCTCGTCCAGGACCAGCGGGGTGCCGGACTTGCTGGACTTGAGGGTGGCGTCGTCCTTAAAGTCGCGGCCCTGCGCGATGCGCTGGCCGCCCACGGTGGCGAGCTTGGCCTGGAAGGATGCCGGATCACCGTCCAGCCGGGCGGCGGGGTCGATCGAGAGCTCGGCGGTCAGGTCCCAGTAGTCGGCGGCGCGGAAGGCCATGCGCTCGCGCTCGCGCTCGACGATCACGCGGGTGGCGACGGACTGCACACGCCCTGCAGACAGGCGCGGCATGACCTTCTTCCACAGCACCGGGGAGACCTCGTAGCCGTAAAGGCGGTCGAGCACGCGGCGGGACTCCTGGGCGTCCACGAGGTTGTAGTCCAGCTCGCGGGTGTTTTCCACGGCCTCGAGGATCGCGGACTTGGTGATCTCGTGGAAAACCATGCGGCGGACCGGGACCTTGGGCTTCAGAACCTCCAGCAGGTGCCAGGCGATGGCCTCGCCCTCGCGGTCGGGGTCTGTTGCGAGCAGCAGCTCGTCGACCTGCTTGAGCTTGGCGCGCAGGTCAGCGACGCGCTTCTTCTTATCCGGGGAGACCACGTAGAGGGCCTCGAAGCCCTTATCCACGTTCACGCCGAGGCGCGCCCACGGCTCCTTCTTATACTTCGCCGGAACGTCCGCAGCACCGCGTGGGAGGTCACGAATATGCCCAACTGAAGCCTCGACGATGTAATCGGACCCCAGCATTGGGGCGATCTTCTTGGCCTTAGTTGCAGACTCGACAATGACTAAACGCTTCACGTGACCTCCGCATGGATTTGCTCCTTAGATTGCCACAATAGGCAAGTGATACCTGCTTAGTGGAAATCGGGCGGTGTGTTATCCCCACCTTTGAGGCAGCTCCCCACCCCTGTTGCAACCCCACCGGATGGTGTGGGAAGCCCGAAATAGGTTCTTGCTGCCGTTGGGGACTGAGGTTAGCGGGTGGTGCAGACACGGGGGTGAAGAAAAGCAAAAGGGGACGGTGGAAACCACCGCCCCGGGGCGTTTGCTCTTCGCTGTGCCTACTGCCTAGTCGGCAGCCGGCTGCAGCTCATACTCGCTGCTTACAGCGGCTGGACGTTCTGAGCCTGCGGGCCCTTCGCGCCTTCGCCGACCTCGAATTCGACCTTCTGATCCTCCTCCAGAGTGCGGAAGCCGCTGCTCTGGATCTCGGAGTAGTGGACGAAAAGGTCCGCGGAGCCATCTTCTGGGGCGATGAATCCATAGCCCTTCTCCGCGTTAAACCACTTCACAGTTCCCTGCGCCATTTTCAAACAACCTATCTTTCTTGGCGTACCAGCCCCGCCAACTTTCGGCGGAGCAGGGCCTTCACCGCCACATCAACGGTTGACACCGCGCATGGGATTGGGACCGTCCACCAGTGTGCCATGTTTCTTTCGCCACCGATAGGGGTTTTAGATGAACAATCGGTCGAACGCTTAATGCAGCTCCCCGAGACTGCTTCCGGCTCGCTCCCCGGCAGCCGACGCAACCGCCCCAAGCCGCACCACCCAGCCGCGACGCACCACCCCATCAGGCCACCTCGTCAATCCACCCCGCGGTGTGTCTGGTGCTCGGGCTAGACTGCCCTCATCATGGCTGAGCAGTCCTCCACCCCCACCTCCGGCGCAGGCGGTGCGCCTGATTTCCACGGCGCAGGCAGTGCGCCCCATCCACCCAATCCCGGCAGTGCGCCCAATTCCCTCGGCGCCGAACTCATCGAGGACTTGTGCGCGGCCATGCCGGACTCCACCGTCACGCACGTCCGCCACGTCCCGGCGCGCTTGTCCACCCCCGCGGACTGGCCCGACTGGATTCTCCCTTCGCTCAGGGAGACGCTGCGCCGAGGTGGCGTCGTACAACCGTGGTCCCACCAGGCCGAAACGGCACAGCATGCGTGGGAGGGCAGGGACGTCATCGTCGCGACCGGAACCGCTTCCGGTAAGTCACTGGGCTACCAGCTGCCGATCCTCACCACGCTAGCCAAGGACCCGACCGCCACCGCGCTGTACCTGGCCCCAACGAAGGCGCTGGCGCAGGACCAAATGCAGGCCCTGGCCCGGCTGTGCGCGGCGACCCCAGAGCTCGCGGACGTCATGGTCGCCACCTACGACGGCGACACCCCGCCCGAGGCCCGGCGCGCGATCCGGGAGCAGGCGCGGATCATCGTGACGAATCCGGACATGCTGCACGCCTCGATCCTCGGCAATCCGAAGCGGTGGACACGGCTGCTGAAAACCCTGCGCTACCTGGTGGTTGACGAGTGTCACGTCTACCGCGGGGTGTTCGGTGCGCACGTGGCGATGGTCCTGCGGCGGCTGCTGCGGCTCGTGCCGGGGGCTGGGTCGGCCGGTTCGGTGCAGGCTGGCCCGTCGTCGGTGGCTGGCGCAGAATTGGGGACGCCAGGCCCCACCGTCATCATGGCCTCCGCGACCAGTGTGGACCCGGCTGCGCACGCACGTCGGCTGACCGGGCGGGCTGAGGTCGTGGCGGTGACGGAGGACGGCTCGCCGGCGGGTGAGCGCACGATCGCGTTGTGGGAGCCCGGCTTCTTGGAGGGCGTTGAGGGCGAGCACGGCGCGCCGGTGCGCCGCAGCGCGAACTCGGAGGCTGCGGAGGTCATGGCCCGGGTCATCGCAGCAGGTGCGCGGACTTTGAGCTTCGTGCGCTCCCGGCGCGGGGCGGAGATCGTGGCCCTGGCCGCCGCGGAGGAGCTCGGCGGGATGGGCCGGGCGGAAGACGCCGCGCGGGTGGCCGCCTACCGGGCCGGATACACCCCGGAGGACCGCCGCTACCTGGAAAAGGCCCTGGACGAAGGCGAGCTGCTGGGCGTGGCCGCAACCAACGCACTGGAGCTCGGAATCGACGTGGGTGGGCTGGACGCCGTCGTCGCCGCGGGATTCCCCGGCACCATCGCGAGCTTCCGGCAGCAGGCCGGGCGCGCTGGGCGGCGCGGGCAGGGGGCGCTGGTGGTGCTGGTCGGCGCGGATGATCCGATGGATACCTACCTCATCCACCACCCGTCGGACCTGCTGGACCGGGAGGTGGAAAACACGGTCTTCGACCCGCACAATCCTTATGTTTTGGCCGATCACCTGGTGTGCGCAGCTGCGGAGCGCGCGCTGAGCGATGCGGAGATCGCGGCGTGGCAGGGCGAGGCGGTGGCCGAGCACCTGATCTCCCGCGGGGTGCTGCGGCGGCGGCCGCACGGGGTGTTCGCGGACCTGCAGGCAGCGGAGCAGATCCACGGGCAGGTGGCGATCCGCGGCGGGGCGGCGGGCCAGGTGGCGATCGTGGAGTCGGAGTCGGGGCGCATGCTCGGCACGGTGGATGAGGCCCGCGCGGTGTCGGACGTGCACCCCGGCGCGGTGTATGTGCACCAGGGAGAGACGTACCTGGTGGATGACCTAGATCTTTCCGCGGGCTTGGCGTGGCTGCACCAGGCGAGCCCGGAGTACAGCACGCGGGTGAAGCGGGATACAGATATCCAGATCCTGCGCACCCGGGGCACCCGCCAGCTGGCGGACGGTGTGTGGCTGGCGGACCTGAATGTGGAGGTTTCGCACACGGTGACCGGGTTTACCAAGCGGCTGCCGGGTGGGGAGATCATCGATAACGTGCCGCTGGATTATCCGCCGGAGCGGCTGCGCACGCGGGCGGTGGCGTACACGATCGCACCTGATGTGCTGCTTGACCTGGGTCTTCCGGAGCCGACGTGGCCGGGGACTTTGCATGCGGCGGAGCACGCGGCGATCGGTTTGCTGCCACTGATCGCGACGTGCGACCGGTGGGATATCGGTGGGGTGTCGATCGTGCAGCACCCGGATACGGGACTACCCACGGTGTTCGTGTACGACGGCTATACCGGCGGGGCGGGGTTCGCGGAGAAGGGCTTCGCGGATTTCGGCCGGTGGATGGCCGCGACCGCGGAGGCCGTGGGGGCGTGCGAGTGTGAGGCCGGGTGCCCGTCGTGCGTACAGTCCCCGAAGTGCGGGAATGGCAATGACCCGCTGTTCAAGACGGGCGCGCTGGAGCTGCTGCGTTTCCTGGCCTCCGCGACAGCTCAGGACTAAGCGGCCTAACGTTAGCGGCCCGGCGGTAGCGGCGCAGGGCTAGCGGCCCGACGGTAGCGGCCTCAGCGCCAACCAGCCCAGCCCACCCCCGCCCGGCCCAGCGCTAGCCGGGGCGCCGAGCGTCACGAGCCCCGCCCCGCGCTCCATCGATGCGTTTTGCAGAGTTTGATGCCGCTTTTCACCTGATTTCCGGCATCAAACTCTGCAAAACTCCCTGAGGGAGGTTGCGGGGAAGCCAAGGGGGGGACGCCGTGCGGTTCCCGTAAGGGAGAAGCTGCAGGGCCCGCGCGAGGCGCCGCAGGGCAGGGCCCCGCGAGAACGCAATGCAAGGACACAGCGCGAGGCCACCGGGCAACGCGGATCTTTCAGCGAAACCGGCGAAGCAGACAAACCGGGGCAGCTACTGTGATGATCACCAAGTATTTTTGCGCCCGAAGCTAATGATCTGGAAGGAACGCCGATGCCCGCCTTTCCTCGCTCACTGAGCACTCGCACCCGCCGAACCACCGCCGCGCTGAGTGCCGCCACCCTGGCATTTGGGGTTCTTGCCGCTGGTAGCGGCGCTGCCACTGCTGCCCCTGGCTCCTCCACTGGCGGAGGCGGAAACCCGAACGCAGGCTCCTCCCAGGTCTTCGGTTCCATCGCGGACACGACTCCTCGCCCGCTGGTTAACCTCGGCGATCCGATGCGCGACCCAGCCCCGTACACCAAGCCCACCGCAGACTCCGGCCTCAAGTGGGACTCGGTTCCGGCAACCCCGGGCGAGCACATCGCCCAGGTCCCGCTCGATGAGTCGCTGCGCCTGGCCAATGCGGGCGCCCAGTACCGCGTCGCGCACTCCACCACTGACCAGCACGGAAAGGTCGTCGCCTCCACGGGCGCGATCTTCCTCCCCAAGGGCACCCCACCGGAGGGCGGCTGGCCGGTGCTCGCCTGGGCGCACGGCACGGTGGGCATGGATGACGTCTGCGCACCCAGCATCAACGACCGCGGCGAGCGCGATAGCGCCTACCTCAACCACTGGCTCTCCCAGGGCTATGCCATCGTCGCCACGGACTATGCGGGGCTCGGCACCCCGGGGCTCATGAGCTATCTCAACTCCCAGGCCACCGCGGATTCCGTCGTGGATTCCGTGATCGCCGCCCACAAGGCCGACCTCTCGGCGGCGCTCCCCGCAGAGAGCAAGGGCCAGCCCGTGCTCTCCAAGAAGTGGGCCGTGATCGGCCAGTCCCAGGGCGGCGGCGCGGCACTGAACGTGGCACATGGCGCGACGTCCCGTTCCCAGCCCGCGGGCCTGGACTTCCGGGGCACCGTCGCCACCGGCGCCCCCGCGTATATCGAGGAAATCGTGCTCGCCGGCGGCCCCACCTTCCCGGCCTTCCCGCTGCCAGCGGGCCTGAACAGCTACGCGCTGTACATCCTCGCCGGATTCCGCGAGGCCAACCCCGATATCGACGTGCACTCCGCACTCACCGAGGAGGGTCGCAAGATGGTCGACGCCTCCCTGAAGAGCTGCCTCTCGGAAACCGCCGACGCCGTCCGCGGCACCAACCTCGCCCGCGCGTTCAAGAAGCCGCTGCGGGACGTCCCCGGCCTGCCGGAGGCGCTGCGGAAGTACATGGCGACCCCGACCACCGGTTACGACCGGCCGGTCTTCCTCGGCCACGGCCTGGCGGACATGGACGTCCCCACCCCCATCGGCCTCTCCCTGAACACGGAGATGTGGCTCAAGCAGTTCACCGGCAGCCCCCGCAACGCGCGCGTGGAGGTCCGCTGGTACCCGACCGACCACGGAGGCACGGTCCCGGCGTCCCAGGTTCACTCCACCCCCTTCCTGAAGTCCATCTTCGACGACGACGCCGCCCCGGGCCCCGTTGGCTCGCTCGGTTCCGCGGATCCGGCGGCCACCCCCGCGAAGTCCTAGGAGGGGCTAGGGGTAACCGCGCCCCCCGCCCGCTCCCACGGCGGGCCACATTGATGCGTTTTGCAGAGTTTAATGCCGCTTTTCACCCGATTTCCGGCATCAAACTCTGCAAAACACCCTGAGGGCCCGGGCCCCACGCCGACTCGCTCGGTTCCGCGGAGCCGTCGGGCTCCCACGCCGGCTCACGCGGGGCCGACTACGATCACGGATCACATTGGGCCGGCCACCGCCGAGGCGCGCCGCCCCTTCACCGAGACCTCCACGCCCACCGTGTCCGGCCCCTCCGGACCCACCTGGCAGCCCACCAGCTCCGCAGCGTTGGCCCGGGCAAAGAT
Source organism: Corynebacterium sp. MSK039 (assembly GCF_030232315.1). Taxonomy (NCBI): domain Bacteria; kingdom Bacillati; phylum Actinomycetota; class Actinomycetes; order Mycobacteriales; family Corynebacteriaceae; genus Corynebacterium; species Corynebacterium sp. MSK039. Next base: position 82,408 of record NZ_JASPJL010000005.1, on the reverse strand, counting down.
CTCGGCAATCCCGCAGGCATCCTCGTCCCCGGCCACGTGCGCCTGCGCCGCAGACAGCGCCACCAAGTCGGCGGCCACCACCGCCCGCTGGTGCGCGTCCACTTGCCCGAACCCCAGCACGAGCACCCCGCACAAGGCGATGAGCCCCAGGATGGAGCTAACTCCCGCTGTCGTCGGCATTGGGCTCCTCCAGGATCGACTCCTCCACGGTGACGTCGAACAGCGGGGCCTCCTTCGTCAGCCGCACCGTCACCATGGACCACGGCGTCTCACCCACGGGCGAGCGCGTGATCTCCACCGTCTCCCCCTCGCGACCGGTGAGCTCGCCATCGGCCACCCCGAGGGCCGCCATACGCGCGACATCCCGGGCGCTCGAATGCGCCGCCATGCTGGTCGCCAGGGTGCTGAGCCCCGCGACCAGCAGGCCGACGGTCACGGCGATGGCGGTCAACACGGAAGCCCCTTCCACCGTGTTCATCTAATTTCCTTCGCTCAGGGCACGCTCGAAGATGCCGCTGAGCGCACTCTCCACTGCATCCGAGGTCACCACCGTGTACAGCAGCGCTCCGAGGGCCGCGGCCGCCACGCACCCGAGCGCATATTCAATCGTGCTCATCCCAGACTCGTCCTCGTACTGCGCCCTCACCGCACCCCGAATCCACAGCTCAGCGCGCTGAAACAAGCTCAGCCCGCCGGACGTATCCGCCATCGCGATCTCCGTTGTTTGAGTGGCAGTGTTCTTGGTATTCATGGTCATTGTTCTCTCCCTTTCGGTGTCTTTTCTTTAGCGGTCTTGTGTCGCGTTTTTCGAATGCCGATTTCCCTCGTGGTCTTGCTTTCCCCTCGCTGCGATCCCCCTCCTTGTTCTTTTCGACGTCGCCCCCGTCGGCCTTAGATCCCCGCCAGCCCGATGACCAGTGGCACCAAGCCAATGAGCACGAATGCCGGCAGGAAACACAGGGTCAGCGGCGCGGCGACAGCGATGAGCACGCGCTCCGCACCCGCCTCGACCTGGTTCAGGCTGTGCTGGCGGATGCGCCGAGCCTGGGCCTTCGCACCTTCCACCAGCCTGGTCCCGGCCCTGGTCTGCTGAACCGCCTGGCGTGCCACGGGCCCGTAATGCTCGTGGCCTCTCAGTGGCTCCCAGGCCGCGGGGCCTGCCCCCAGCAGGAGCAGCGGCTCGACGTCGTGGGCGGGCCCCTCCCCGGGTCCGACCGCCACGCCCCATGCCTTGGCCACCGGTAGCCCTGCAGCCAGGGCCAGCGCAAAGACGTCCAGGTGCCGGGCGACAGCCAGAGCCTGACCGGTGGGCCCGGCGCGCCGGCCCACCCCACCCAGCACCTTGGCGGTCAGCGCCTCGGTCCACAGCACACCGGCGCAGGCGAGCATCGCCCCGACGAGCAGGAGCCCTAGCCCGATCACGCTGCCGAAGAGCGTGCCGCCGGGATCCAGGCCCATGCTTTGGCCGATGCCCACCGCCCCCACGGGCATTGCGAGCAGCAACACTTCCGTGAGCCGGGCTCCGGCCATCGCCGCTGCGGTTTTCTCCTGCTGAGCGGAGTGCGCCTCCAAGTCCGCAACGATGCTGTCCGCCAGTGGTGCGAAACTCATGCCTGTGCGTTCGGCGAGTTCCCAGAGCTCGCAGAACTCCTCAACGTCCTGGGCCACCAGCTCAGCAGGGCTATTCCCCGTTCTTGCCCGATCTTTGCCACCCTCACGGCTAGTCGCTCCCTGATCCAGCAGCGCCGCCGCGGGGCTTGCACCCAGGCGCACCTGTGCGGCGATGAGCGCCAGCTGCCCGCCGAGCCGCCCGTCGGCATCTCCGACCTTTCCCTCCGCTTCGGCTTCTTCGTCCTCGCAGTCCACCGCCGCGGACTCCACCGCGTCCGCCACCCGAGCCCCGGCGGCGACCTCTCGAGCGCAGCTGTCCGCGAGATCCCGGAACAGCTCCAGCTGTCGGCGCTGGACCCGCCCGTCGCGGATCCGTACGCCCACCCGATAGCCGGTGAACGCCCCCATTGAGGCCACGGCGGTCAGCGTCAACACGATCAACAAGGTCATGGCAGCCCCTCCCAACCGTCGAGGGGACGCCCGTCCCACACCGGTCGAAGCCGCAGCCCACGGGCCTTGGTTCCCGCCGCCGCTGTTCCCGACGTTCCCGCCGCTAGACCGCCCTTCATCTCCTCCGACACCCTTTCCGTGACCGCAATCGTGGCCACACGCCGCCGCCCACCTGCGCGTTCCAGGTGAACGACCACGTCGATCCCGTCGGTGGCCTGCGCCTGCAGCGCCTCCGGACTCATCCCCGCCATCGCCCCGAGCGCGGCCAACCGCCCCGGCACCGCGGCCACCGAGTTGGCGTGCATCGTGCCGGCCGACCCGGCGTGCCCCGTATTCAGTGCAACCAATAAGTCCGCGACCTCGGCGCCACGGACCTCACCCACGACGATCCGGTCCGGCCTCATGCGCAGGCACTGCCGCAGCAGCAGCTGCATCCCGATCTCGCCAGCCCCATCAGCATTCTCTTCGCGCGCGGCCAGGGCCACGACGTGAGGATGGGTCGGCATGAGCTCCGGGGTGTCCTCCACCAACACGATGCGCTCGCGCTCGGGAACCTCCCCCAGCAGGGCGGCGAGCAGGGTCGTCTTCCCCGTGCCGGTACCACCCGTGACCAGCAGATTCTTGCGCGCGAGCACGATCCTGCGCAGCACGCCGCACACCTCGGCCGACATCATCCCCGCCTCGCAGAGATCCTCCAGCCCCAGCCGCCCCCTCGTCAGCGTCCGCAGGCTCACGCACGCCCCACCTCGCGCTGGCGGCGAGAGCATCGCATGCACCCGCAGGGCCGCCGCGGGAATCCCGGGCGGCAGGTCGTCGATGATGCCGTCGGCGAAGGGCCGCGCATCGTCCAGCCGCACCCCACACACCGCGGCGAGGCGAACCGCGAGTTCCCGCACCTCGGGCGGCGCAATCCTCACCGGGGTGCGCTCGGCACCGCGCCCCCGATCGGCCCACACCGCACCGTCGGGATTGACCACCACGTCGGTCACGCCTGGCTCCGCAAGCACCTCGGCCAACACGCCCAGGCCGGACAGCTCCCGCTGGATATCCCGCAGTTGCCGCACGGTATCCGGAATGTTGTCGTACGACGTCGCCCCGGTCACCGCCTCCATCGCGCTCAGGATCTCAGCCTCGCTGGCCTGCCTGGCACCCCGCACCGCGAGCTCGTGGCGCACCTTATCCAGCAGGGAATTATCGACGGCCACCGCTGTGTCAGCACCCTGCTCCCCGGCTGCACCTGCTTCGCCCCCGCCCGGGATCAGGCGCAGCTTGTTGAGACCATCAGCAATCCACATCACGAGCCCTCCCCCACTCGCTCGCTCCCGGCAGATACCCCAGGATGCGTACGCCGAGCTGCAGGTCGTTGACGCTCGCCTCGCCTGAACACCCGTCCAGCGGTTCCGCAGCGATCGTCCCGTCCCACGGCCACAGCTCCACCGGAGCCCCGCCCAGCATCTGCCGCAGCGCGATCGGGGTCTCCAGCCCTGCTTCCTCCCGTAGGACGCCCACCGCCGGCACATCCGCTGCGTCCAGTTCCGCCAGACTGCGGCCCAGCGCATGCACCCCCGCGACGGTCGGGCGGGTCACGCAGACCACGAGGTCAGCGGCCCGGGCAGCCGGGCACGGGGCATCAGTAGCCGCGCTGTGTGCTTCGGCCTGCCCTGCAAGTGCCACACCCCTAACATCCGCCATTGGGTTCACCCGCCCGCGGTCCACCACCGCGACCCCCGCTCGGGGATAGTCCGCGATTCCCGCTGCGGGGTAGTCCACCACGAGGTCAGCGTTGGGTTCTGGACGACCGCCCGCAGCATCGAGCCGCCGGGAGCGGAACCTCAGCCCCGTCCCGCCCGGCGCGACCGGCCAGCCCTCCACCGGAATGTCCTCGCCTTCGTGACCGCCGATGCCTCGCTCACCCACGCGCCGCCCCGGCACACCTTCCCAGCCACACAGCAGGTCGAGCCCCACCGAATCCGGATCGGCGTCCACGAGGCTCACCGGGGTGGCGTCCTGAGAAAGGCAGTGCGCCAGGGCCAGCGCGAGATGCACCGCGAGGCTGCTGGTTCCCACGCCACCCTGCACGCCGTGGACGTGGATGCGCGGCGTGTCGATCGCCCCCAGCTCTTCGGCGAGTTCCAGCGCCCCACCAGCGGTGACGGCCTCGCTCAGGATCGCAAGGAGGGCGTCGTCGACGCGCCGCAACCTGCGGTGGTGACCATTCGGAAACTTAGACTCCGCCTCGTCCTGGCGCAGCTGCTCCCGCCCGGTCGCCGCGACAGCCATGGCCACCGCGTCAGCGCTATCGTGGTCGGCCACATCCACGATCACCGGTGTGCGCAGCATGTCCCGCAGCGCCCCAGCGTGCCGCGCTCGGTCTGATCGAATCAGCTTGCTCCCCCATGCATTCATGGCTTCACTCTCACACGCGGGCACGGGGCACCGACAGACCCGCGAGCAGCCTGTGGACAGCCACCCGCCGGGCCCCGTTCACACCCCGCTATGGCCCCCGAATCCTTGTTTTTCTGTGGATAACCCCGCCCCGCCGCGTCACCGGCCACGCCGCCCACCACTCAGCACGCGCCACCGGCCACGCCGCCCACCACTCAGCACACCCCATCACACGCCGCGCCGCCACGCCATTCACCCCATCACGCGCCCGCACCCGCCCACCGACCCTGTGAAAACTGTGGACTTTTGTGAATATTGATACCTAGAATTGAGGTCGTGACGCCTCTACCCAGGATCAGCAACCGCCAAGCGAGCCGCCGGACAGCCCCAGGTCGCACGGCCCGGCGCACGCTCGCGGTTTTCGACCTGGATAAAACCATCGTGGATACCAGCGCCTCCATGGCCTACGGCCGCCCGATGGCCAAGCGCGGGATCATCACCACGGGGGAAATGCTGCGCATCGGCGCGATGCTGTTTAGCTACATGCTGACCACCCACACGGACGAGAACCTGGACGCCACCAAGGACGCCCTATCTTCCATGATTCGCAACCGCCCCGCGGCCTCCCTGCGCGCCATCGCGGAGGACGCCCTGCAGGAGGTGCTGATCCCTTACGTCTACGCCGAGGCCCGCGACTTCATCTTCGAGCACCACAAGTTGGGGCACGACGTCGCCATCATCACCGCATCCGCCCGTGTCCTGGTGGACCCCATCGCCCGCGAGCTCCAGGCGGACTACCTGATCGCCACCGAGCTCGAGGAGATCGACGGCACGTACACCGGCAAGGTTCTGCACTTCAACAAGGGCCAGGCGAAGGTGGACAAGCTGATGGAGCTGGTCGGGCGCGGCGGCTACGACCTCTCCCGCAGCTACGCCTACACGGATTCCCACACCGACCTGCCGCTACTTGAGGCGGTCGGCCACCCCTATGCGATCAACCCGGACCGCCAGCTGCGCAAGATCGCCCGCGAGCGGGACTGGCCGATCGAGTACTTCAGCCGCCCGGAACCGCTCTTCAAGCCGGGCAAGGTCCTGGCAGGCGCGGGGACGCTCGCGCTCCTCGGTGCGGCCACCACCGGCGTGGTCCTGTGGTTGCGTCAACGTGCTCAGGACGTCGGTTCCGCCAGCGCCTCGCCGCTCCTGGCGCGCCTCATGCCGCGCCGCGCCTAGTAAAATCAGCTCCTAGCACCCCACAGGCAGCTACTGCTTTGCGTCGGCGATGGACTTCGCCTCCAGCGAGCCCTCGGCCAGCCCCTCGGCGTGGAAGATGATCCATTCGGCCATCGCCTCCGAACCACCCTTCGCGAACGCCGCAGCCTTCGCGCGGTACTCATCGCGGTGGCGGTTCCACCACACCTCCGGCACGCCCAGCCCCCGCGGGTCCAGGCCGCCGGTGATGGTCGCCAGCCGAGAGCAGGCGCGGGCGGTGACCCCGTTGGCGTCGGCGAAGGGCTCCAGGGTGAGCAGTTCGCCGTGGATGATGGCGGAGAGCACCACGGAGTTGACCTTCGTACCCCCGGCGATGAGGGAACCGAGCAGCTGCAGGCGGCCATCAGTGGCGCGCTTCGGGCGGCCCGGCACGAGGAACTCCGCATTGTGGGCAGCCTTCGCGCGGAAGTTCTCATCCGACATCTGCGGGGAAGCCACCGAGTTGATCTTCGCGATCACCTGCAACGGGGCGCGCTGCCAGGTGGTACGGGTCTCCGCGATGCCGTCCGGGGCGAGCAGCTCCGCGGCGCGCAGGGAACCAGCCAAGATCGGGTCCTCCACCTGGCCGTCCTCGGGCAGCCGCGGGGTGCCGCCGTCCAGCTGGGCGGAAGCACGCGCCCCGCGCAGCACGGACTCGGAGCCGGTGACGTCCCAGCCGCGCAGGTTGGCGGGGTGGCGGTGCGCGCGGGCGATGAAGTCGGAGGCCCGCTCGACGGCCTCGGGCACCCCAGGCAGCTCGGCGAGTGGGGCGAGGGGATCGGTAGTGAAACGACCTTCTGCAGACATGGCAACCACAATAATTCACCCCACCGCCCCACGCTGACCAATGGTCTGGCAAAATGGTGTGCAGTAATTTCTGCGCAGAATATTGACCGTTAATTGTCAGGAGTATCGATCATGAGCAATAAGAGCGAAGGCCTATTCACCGATAGCGATAGCTTTAACCCTCATGTCAACGCTATCCCGCTGTCCGACGTGGACACCCGCCCGAAGGGGCAGGGGAGCATCGGCGACCTGGTGAAGGACGCCACCGCACAAGCCTCCTCCCTCATCCGCTCCGAGGTGGAGCTCGCAAAGACCGAGATCGCACAGTCCGGCAAGAAGGTCGGCCTGGGCGTGGGCCTGTTCGCCGCGGCCGGCGTGATCATCGCCTACTCCTCCTTCTTCCTCTTCCTCGCCCTGGCGTGGCTGCTGGATCACTTCATGCCGCGCTCCCTGGCCTTCCTCGTGGTCTTCCTGATCATGGCTGTGCTCACCGCGATCCTGGCGCTGGTCGGCGTGAAGCAGCTCAAGGGCGCGAAGAAGCCGGAGAAGACCATCGACTCCCTGGGCGAGCTCAAGCAGCTGACCCCGGATAAGGAGCGCTACACCGAGGGCAACTCCGTGGCCACCAAGGAGCCGGGCCTGTTCACCTAGGCCCCACACGCGTAGCCTCCCGTGAGCACCCCCTCCCCGCACACCCCGCAGCACACGTTCGTGCATTCGCGGGGTGTGCGTTTGCATGTGCTGCTGCAGGGCCCGGTCAAGCCCGAGGGCTCCACCGAGCGGAACCCGCTGGTGCTGTTCATCCACGGCTTCGGCGGCGGTTACTTCGACTTCGAACCACTCTTCGCCCAGCTGGAGGGCGCCCCGCTGCGCCTGGCGGCCGTGGATCTTCGGGGTTACGGCCGCTCGGATAAGACGCCCCGCGGCTATGACCTGACGACCGCCGCCTCCGACATGGCCGGCGTGATCCGCCGCCTGGGCTACAGCAGCGCGCACGTCGTGGGCCACGGCTACGGCGGGCTCGTCGCCTGGACGATGGCCGCCCACGAGCCAGAGCGCATCGACCGGCTGATCACACTCTCCTCCGCCCACCCCACCGAGCAGGCGAAGTTCCTATTCTCCCGCCCGCTACAGCGCTGGCGGCACACGCGGGGCACCCTGTTTGCGCAGCTCCCCCGCCTCCCGGAACGCGCCTTGACCAAGGACGGCGCCGCCACGGCCGAGAAGATCTTCCGCACCGGCGTGGCACCGGGCTTCCGCGACACCCCCATCTACCGCGAGTTCGCCATCAAGCGCCGCGAAGCGATGCAGGTGGATAAGGTCGCACACCTGGCCAGCGAATACCGCCGCTGGGCGTTCCGCTCCCGGTTCCGCCCCGAGGGTCGGATCTTCGACCGCACGATCCCGCGCCGCATCGAGGCCCAGGTGTTGGCGATCGACGGGTCGATGGATCCGAACTACTCCCCCGATCTCGCAGCCCGCTCACTGGAGCGCGGCGCAGCGGGCTCCCGAGCGGAGCTGATCTACGGCGTCGGCCACTACCCGCACATCGAGGACCCCGTCACCGTCGCAGAACTGCTCCGCGCCGAGCTTCTCGCCACCGACTAACCGCGCGGCTCAGCAACACTTAAGCAACTACTCCTTAGTCCGCCACGCAGCTGCGCGTGTCCACCGGCGAGCTCCACCGGGCGGTATCGCCCACTCGCTCCAGCACTTCCTTCTTCGTCAGCGCATAACCGGTGTCCGCCTCATTCGAGTCCGCGCCGAAGATCAGGCCCAGCACCTCCCCATTCGGGGCGACCAGCGGCCCACCGGAGTTGCCCTGCACGATCTTGCCGCGCAGCGAATACGCCTCGCGCTCGACCCGCTGGTCAGCGTAGATATTGGGTCCCGCGATCCGCATCTGCTCACGCACCCGCACCGGGGCCGCCTTGAAGGGCCCACCCAGCGGGTAGCCCAGCGCGATGGCGTCGTCCCCGGAGACGGCGGGACTCTCCGCCCAGCGCAACGGCTGCAGCGGCAGCTCCCCGGTGGCCCGCAGCAGCGCGATATCGTGCTCCGGGTCGTAGAAGACCACGTCCGTGTCCACCGGCCCGTTGACCGTGGACAGGGTGACCTTATTCGTCCCCGCGACGACGTGCGCGTTCGTCATCACCACGCCCGGTTCGATGACGAATCCGGTGCCCTGCTGCATCCGGCTGCACTGTTCCGCAACACCCTCGACCTTGACGACGGACGGCCCGATGGCGGCGACGTCCGGAAGGTCCTGCAGTGCGGGGTCCGGCGGCTGGACCTCGCGCTTCGTGACGGAGGCGAAGGGGTCGGTGACCGCGGGGATCTCGCTGCGGTTGATCAGGGCGTTGATGCGAGCAGGCAGGGTGCGCATCCAGTTGGGCGCGACCTCGCCGATGGTGGCGATGATGTGAGAATCCTGCGCCTCGCGGGCGATGCGGGAGTCCTGGCTGCTGAGCACGGGCACCGCGATCATCCACATCACCACCATGGCGGTGACGACGGCGACCAAGGAGCCCACGGCGGAATCTGCCCGGTAGAGCTGGCGCGTGCGGATGTTGTCGCGGATTCGCTGCCCGATGCCGGAACCCAGGAGGTAACCGATCACCACGCAGGCAGCGAGGGTGAGCAGCGCAATGACCAGGCGGGAGCCTTCCGTGCCCTCATCCTGGATAAGCCGGACAACCGGCCCCACGGCCTGCAGCCCCAGATAGCCACCGATCAGCACGCCCGCCAGGCTCAGCAGCGCGGCCACCCCGCCTTGCCGCAGCCCGGAGAAAAAGGCGGCGAGGCCGCAGATCACGAGCGCGATATCAACGATCATGGGTGGGGTTTCTACTCTCCTGTGTCCTTCTTACCCTCGGCAACGAAGTGCGCGCGCAGGGCGCGAGATTCGCCGTTACGGGATTGTTCCAGGGTACGGAAAAGATCGAATTGGGTCTCCTCGTCCCAATCCTCGTGCCAGCCCGCGAGGCGCAGCAGGGCGTCGAGCACCCCGGCGGTGAAGCCCCACAGCACCATCCCGGAGACGTCGAAGGCGGGCCCTGACCAGCCAGCAAAGCCCAGCTTGAAGCGGTAATCCGGGTGGACGAGCTCGCGGATGGCCACGGGCTGGACCCAGTCGTTTTCCACGGTGGCGGGGTGGACGGGCGAGAACTCCCGCCAGTAGGCGATCACCGGCACGACCGCGAAGTTCGTGCGGTCGATGTACACCGGGTCCATCACGGCCACGGGCTCCACGCCCTCGGGGTTGAGGCCGGTCTCCTCGACGGCCTCCCGGACGGCGGTGTCGATCGGGGTGGCGTCCTGGGATTCCCACCCGCCGCCGGGGAAGGCCATCTGCCCGGAGTGGTTGCGCATGTCCACCCCGCGGTGGGTCAGGACGACGGTGGCGTCCTCCGGGAAGGGGTGGATCGCGGTGGGTCGGTAGTCGGGGTCCCCGCCGAGCAGGATCAGCACGGCGGAGTAGCGCGGCGGCACGCCATCCTCGTTGGCCTCCGGGACGTGGCGCGCGGGGTCGTTGAGTGCTGCGTGCACGCTGCCGCTGCGCGCGGCGGTGGCCAGCCTGGTGAGCCATTCGGGCAGGTCAGCGGCAAGTGGCGGTTGGGTGGTGATGGCGGCGCGCCAGTCTTCGAAGGGATAGGGCATGGTGTTAATTCTGCCCGCTCAGGGCGGCGTGCACAGCGGCTTCGAGTTCCTCGTAGTCGCGGAACACTTGGGGGTACATCTGCGCGCGGGTGCCGTCGGCCCGGTAAACCACCGTGATGGGGACGACCTTCGGAAGGCTGGTTGCGGTATCGAAGCGGTGGCTGCGGTCGGAGTAGACGGGCATGGTCGTGACGTTCAGCTCGTCCAGGAAGTCCGCCCCGGCCTGGGACTTCTTGTCCAGGTGGATGCCGGCGACATTCCACTCCGGGTGCTGCTTGGCGAGCTTGTCGAAGTGGGGGAGCTCGCGGCGGCAGGGCTCGCACCACCAGGCCCAGATGTTAATGATCGTGGGCTTGCCGGCCAGGGCCGCGCCGAGGTCGGCGGTCTCGTTTTTGCCGCTGGTGAGGCAGGGCAGCTCGATGCCGGCGAGCTCCGAGTCCGGGGCGGGCTGGGTAGCGCCTTCCGGGGCGGGGCAGCTGCGGGGGTTTGTGATGCTGACGGGCTGCTCGGGGCCTGGGTCCGCGTCGCCGTCCGCGCCGCGGTCTGACTCGCCTGGGTGGCCGGGCGCCGAGCCGGCGCCACCCACCATGCCCGGTTCGGCTTGCTGCTGTTGCTGAGATTGAGCGCCGGGCTGATCATCACCGCCGCTCATCACGCCTGCCACTAGTGGAATCGCCGCGACAAGCAGGCCGATAACGATGGCGAGAACAAGCAGGAGGACACGCGGGCGCGACGCGCCTGCCTCCTCCCCGGAACCGCGGGCGACGTCGACGTCCTCGCGAGTCGCGGTGACCTCCTCGGGGCCGCCGTGGCCTGACGCAGCGGCGTCGCCTGGCGCAGCGGCGTTGGGATGGGAGCCGGGAGGGGTGGTGGCCATGGCGTTAATCCTCTCCGAATCCGGCCAGGGCGAGCAGGTGTTCGCGGTCTGGCGAGGTGATGCCGGCCATCGCTTCCTCCGGGTCGGGCGTGCCCGCCAACCCGAAACTGGGGCACTGCCAGGCCAAGAAGCAGGCGCCACAGGCCGGCTTGCGGGAGTGGCAGACGCGGCGGCCGTGGAAGATCACCCGGTGGCTGAACATGGTCCACTCCTTGGGCTCGATGAGCTCCATGAGTTCCCGCTCCACCTTGACCGGGTCCTCCTGCTCGGTGAGCTTCCAGCGGCGCACGAGGCGGCCCAGGTGGGTGTCCACGGTGATGCCTGGCACGCCGAAAGCATTGCCGAGCACAACGTTCGCAGTCTTGCGCCCCACCCCCGGCAGGGCGACGAGCTCCTCGAGGGTGCGGGGAACCTCACCGCCGTGCTTCTCAGCGATGGCGGTGCCGAGACCGATGAGGGAACGGGTCTTGGCCTGGTAAAAACCGGTCGGTCGGATGACCTCAGCGAGCTCCTCGGGATCCGCAGCGGCGTAGTCAGCCGCGGTGGGATATAACGAAAATAGGATCGGCGTCACACTGTTGACCCGCACATCGGTACACTGTGCAGATAGGACTGTTGCTACGAGAAGCTCCAGTGGCGTCGAAAAGTCGAGTTCCGCATGAGCATCGGGATAGCCGACCGCAAGGGTGCGGTTGAGTTTCCTCGCTCGGCGCTTGAGCGCAAGCGGGGTTTCCACATGCGAAGGATCTGCGGCGCGATGGTTGCCAGGTTTTGGCAAGCGAGGCGCTGAGGTTTTCGGCATGGCTACTACTGTAGTGTGAGTCCGGTTAAACGTCGTCAAGTGGGAGTGTAAGGAACAGATGGCAGAGAACACCGAGATTCTGTCCCGCGCTGGAATCTTTCAAGGGGTAGACCCCGAAGCCGTGCAGGCTCTGGTTGAGCAGCTGGAGACCGTCGACTTCCCGCGCGGAACCACGATCTTCGAGGAGGGCGAGCAGGGCGACACCCTGTACATCATCACCTCCGGCAAGGTGAAGCTGGCGCGTCACTCCGCCGACGGACGTGAGAACCTGCTGACCGTCATGGGCCCTTCGGACATGTTCGGTGAACTCTCGATCTTCGATCCGGGCCCGCGCACCTCCTCGGCAGTGTGCGTCACGAAGGTCTCCGCTGGTGTGATGACCTCCCAGATGCTGCACGACTGGATTGCCGAGCACCCGGGCATCACGGAGCAGCTGCTTCGCGTGCTGGCGCGCCGCCTGCGCCGGACGAATAACAGCCTGGCCGACATGATCTTCACGGATGTTCCGGGGCGCGTGGCCAAGTCGCTGCTGCAGCTGGCCAACCGTTTCGGTATCCAGGAAAACGGCATGCTGCGCGTGCACCACGACCTGACCCAGGAGGAGATCGCCCAGTTGGTGGGCGCCTCCCGCGAGACGGTGAACAAGGCGCTGGCGGAGTTCGCCCAGCGTGGCTGGATCCGCTTGGAGGGTAAGTCGGTTCTCATCGCGGACGCCGAGCGCCTCGCACGTCGCGCGCGCTAACCGGAATATAAAAAAGACCAGCCCATGGCTGGTCACCCCGCATGAATGCCTAGCGAGTTTTCCACTCGCTAGGCATTGCCGTTTTTACTGCTGCTTCTTCAGGTAGTCGATCGTCACGCGGGTGGACTGTGCAGCGGCATCGCGCAGCACCGGGTCCACGTCCGTGTAGATCTCGTCGACAACATCCATGACGTCAGCATCCTCGCCGAGCTTGGCCAGGGCCTCCCGGACCTGTTCGAGGCGGTGCTCACGGCGCTCGATGTAGCGCTCGGCGAGCTCGCTGGTGTCCTCGCGGTCCGGACCGTGGCCCGGCAGCAGCGGTACGCCAGCGCCGCGGCGCTTCAGTTCCTTGAGGGACTCGATGTAGAGGCCGAGGTCGCCGTCGGTCTCGGAGATCATGGTGGTGTGGCGGCCAGCGATGGTATCGCCGGTGAGGATGGCCTCCACGTCCGAGTCGTCGGAGCCACCCTTGGAGTGGATGAGGAAGCACACGGAGTCGGAGGTGTGCCCCGGGGTGTGCATGACCTCGATCGTCGGGGTGAGCCCCTCGATGCGGATGATCTCGCCATCCTTCAGCGGCTCAGCGGCGATGCAGTTGTGCTCGTCGAAGGCGCGCACCGGGGCGCCGGAGAGCTGACGGAAGCGCTGGGCACCGTTGGAGTGGTCGTTATGACGGTGCGTGAGGAGCACGAGGCCGATGGTGGCCTGCGGGCCGTCCTCGTCGCTGGTGCCGGCGCCGATGCTCTCCCCCACGGCCTTGCTGTGCAGGACGTTGAGGTGTCCCTCGTCCTGCGGGCCCGGATCGATGACGACCGAGACCGGGTCGCCCGGACCGCGAACTACCCAAGAGTTCGTGCCTTCGAGCGCTGCATAGCTGGGGTTTGGCGCCAACACCACACCGACATTCTCGGTGACCGGGCGAAGCTGACTGTACGCGGGATGTTGCATAACTCTAATTCTACGAAAACTCGCGGCTAAAGGCCTATTGACGTACCTGAACGATGATGTCGACCTCCACTGGGGAGCCCAATGGCAGCTCTGCGACACCGACGGCGGCACGGGCGTGCTGGCCAGCGTCGCCGAAAATCTCACCGAGGATGTCGCTCGCTCCGTTAACGACGCCAGGCTGGCCGCCGAAGCCGGTGGCGGAGGCGACGTAGCCCGTGACCTTCACGATGCGTTCGATGTTCTCCAGGCCGACCTCTGCGGCGGCGGCCGCCACGGCGTTGAGCACGGCGATACGAGCCAGCTCGTAGGCCTCTTCCGGGCTGACCTGGGCTCCCGTGTGGGTGCCGATCTCGCCAACGAGGCCGAGCTTCGGCAACTCACCGTTGACGAAAGGCAGCTGGCCGGAGGTGTAGACAACGTCGCCGCAACGAACGGCGGGGACATAAGACGCGACGGCGGCCGCGACGGGCGGCAGCTCGATGCCGAGCTCGTCGAGCCGGGCTGGAACCTGAGACTTCTCGGCCATTTTTAGTCCAGCTCCCGCTTCATGTAGGCGACGTGCTGCTCGCCGGTCGGACCTGGCAGGACGGAGACGAGCTCCCAACCATCCTGGCCCCAGTTATCGAGGATCTGCTTGGTCGCGTGGGTGAGCAGTGGCACGGTGACATATTCCCATTTCTTCATGTCCTCGAGCATAGCGATCGCGCGCGAGTTATGGAGTAGATGAGCTGGGGGTTACAGACAGAAAAATCCCCGGCCGGGGAGGTTTGAAAACCTCTCCCGCCGGGGGAGCTGCAGGCACATCGGTTAGCGTCCAGCTACTGCGAAATTATGGACGGGCCGGGTGTGGCCCTATGAGAGGGGCTTAGGCCTGCCCCTCGGCCTCACGCTGCGCGGCAGCAGCCTCGAGCTGGCCAGCGAAGAAGTCGGCCCAGTCGGTGACATCCGGGCGGCGACGCAGCAGGGCGCGACGCTGACGCTCCGTCATGCCACCCCAGACACCGAACTCCACCTTGTTATCGAGGGCATCGGCGCGGCACTGCAGAACGACGGGGCAGTGACGGCAGATAGCGACAGCCTTGCGCTGCGCGGCACCCTTCACAAAGAGCTCTTCTGGGTCCACGCTGCGGCAGTGAGCGTGGGTAATCCATTCACCGCGGTTCTTGAAAGACTCGCGGGACGTCAGCTGCTTCACGGTCTGACGCACGGGCTTTGCTGCTGGTCGGGATTGGGAGCGGGATTCAGCCATTCTTCGCCTCCAAGCTGGATCTAACGTTCTTCGTTGCGATGTTCTTTGGGGAACTGATGTGCTTGCTCTTTCCTCAGCGATCAACAGGATGTGTTGCATAGCCTGCTGAAGCATTGCCCAGAATGTTACGGGGGTCACATTTTGGATGTCTAATGCGTCACAACGCCGGGGGTGCTTAAGTGAGGAAAAACTTTTCATAGGCCGCGCACCGTTAGCACGACTCGCGCAAACAGCCTCGCCAGGACGTGGAAGCACACTCTGCACATGACATGAAATTAGATCGCAACCGGTTTATGCACGTCAGGACAGAGTTTTCTTTAAATACCTTTAAAATGTGATGCGTCCCACATTTTCTGCCGGGCTTGCCCGCACGTGATAAATGTCCCCCGAAAACCTGGCAAATATCGGCGAATATTTGTTTGCTCAAAACTAGTCCTAGCGGGGGTAGTAAGCTCCCCCCGCCGCACAAACCCCAGCCGCACCTTGCCATCCCACAGCTCAGCCACGGTCGCTTTAGGCGCAATGAGGGTGTCCGGTACGTCGACTAATGTGTGTCGCGTGGAGAAGAACAACGAGCAAAACACGGCAGCCCCCGACCGCGCCCGGCCCAGGCCGGCCCTTCAGCTGATCGGCGCGACACTGGGTATCGCCATGCTCCTTGCCCTGGGAATGCTCCCCTTCGTCGGCCTCGGCGGAGCGGTAGTGAACTCCTCCGCGAACACGATGAACGCCAACTTCGCGGATATCGAGACCAACAAGTCCCTCCCGCAGGCCAGCACCGTCCTGGACCGCGAGGGCAACACCATCGCCTGGATCTACGACCAACGGCGCTTCGACGTCCCGGCGGACAAGATCTCCACCGCGATGAAGGAATCCATCGTCGCCATCGAGGACCGGCGCTTCTATGAACACAACGGGGTGGACCTGCGTGGCTCGGCCCGCGCGCTAGCCGCCAACCTCTCCAGCGGCGGGGTGGCTGAAGGAGCTTCCACCCTCAATCAGCAGTACATCAAGAACTACCTGTGGTTGATCAGCGCCAAGAACGACAACGAGCGCGCCGCCGCCACCGAGACCAGCCTGGCCCGCAAGCTGCGGGAAATGAAGCTCGCGGGCGATCTCGATGAGCGCTTCTCCAAGGACGAGATCCTCACCCGCTACCTCAACCTCATCTCCTTCGGCCGCGGCGCCTACGGGGTCGAGGCCGCCGCACGCACCTACTTCGACCACTCCGCCGAGAAGCTGACGGACGCCGAGGCCGCGCTCCTGGCTGGGGTCGTCCAGTCCACCTCCGCGTTGGACCCGTGGGATAACCCGGACGCCGCGCTAACCCGCCGCAACCAGGTGCTCCAGGCGCGCGCCGATAACGGTTCCCTCACCCAAGCACAGGCCGATAGCGCGGCCGCCGAGCCGCTGGGAATCGCGGAGAAGCCAGCTGGTGAACCCAATGGCTGCCTCGCGGCCGGGAATGATGGTTTCTTCTGCGACTACGCCCTGAAGTGGCTTGCAGAGAAGGGCTTCGACCACGAAAAGATTGCCCGCGGCGGCTACACCATCACCACCACCCTGGATCCGGCCGCACAGCAGCACGCCGTGCAATCCGCCCAGAGCAATGTGGCCCCCGGCCAGCCCGGGGTGTCTGAAGCCTTGAGCTTCATCGCACCGACTGAGGACTCCCACGAGGTCATCGCCATGGCGTCCTCCCGGAAATACGGGCTGGACCAGGAGAAGCACGAGACTGTCCTGCCGCTGCCGCACTCCCTGCAGGGGCACGGCGCGGGCTCCGTATTCAAGATCTTCGCCGCCGCTGCCGCCATCGAGAAGGGCATGGGGCTGGAGACCAAGCTGGACGTCCCACCGCGGGTGGAGGTCGATGGCCTCGGCAACGGTGGTGCCTCCGGCTGCCCGCCGGGCAAGTACTGCGTCGAAAATGTGGGCCCCTATAAGCCTTCGATGACGTTGAAGGAGGCGCTGGCAACCTCCCCGAACACGCCCTTCATCTCGATGCTGCAGGATGTGGGCCTGGAGCGCACGGTCGACTTGGCCGTGAAACTGGGTCTGCGCAGCTACGCGAAGGAGGGCACCTCCGGGGATAAGTCCATCGCGCAGCGTATTAAGGAGGAGCAGACCGGCTCCTTCGTGCTCGGCCCCACCCCGGTGGACCCACTGGAGCTGACGAATGTCGGCGCCACGCTCGCGGACCAGGGCCGCTGGTGCGAGCCCTCCCCCATCTCCTCGGTGACGGATGCCTCGGGGAAGAAGGTGGACATCCCCCGCAAGGATTGCGAGAAGGTACTCAACCCGGCCGTCGCCAATGCGCTGGCCAATGGCATGGCGGGCGACGTATCGAATGGCACCGCCGCGGATGCCGCCCGCGCCACCGGCTGGAGCGGTCCGATCTCCGCGAAGACCGGCACCACCGAGACCAGCAACTCCGCAGCATTCCTGGGATTCACCCAGAACGTCGCCGGCAGCAGCTATATCTTCAACGACTCCGGCACCGCCTCGAGCCTGTGCACCTCGCCGGTTCGCCAGTGTGGCTCCGGCAACCTCTACGGCGGCAACGAGCCCGCCCGGAGCTTCTTCACCGCCGCCGGCCCCATTGCGAACTCCTACGGCGGCAAGAAGCTGCCGCCCGTGCGGCAGAAGCAAAAGAAGGGCACCGGCGAGCTCGCCGACGGTGGGGCGGCAGCCGCCCGGCGCTAGCCGGGGTTGGTCCGGAGCTGATCCGGAGCTGGTCCCGGGGCATGACGTTCACCCAGGGACCGAGCGATGCTGGGAGACGGCCGGCTAGAGCGGGCGGGATATCCAGCCCCGACGCACGGTGGATAGACTTAAACCCGTGTTGAAGCGCAAGACCTCGAAGTTCCGTGCCCGCCTGCCCCGACTGCCGTGGGTAGCGGGGAAGCCGAACGCCCCGCTGGGGGTTGGCGTCCTGAAGAAAAAGGCAGGGAACGGCAACCGCACCGCACCCCGCCTGATCGGGGCAATCGGCGCTGGGGTGGCGGGACTCGCCGCGGCGGGGGTCGGCGTGCTGCTCGCAGCGAACCGCGAGATTCGGCAGTTCGAGCTGAAGGAAGTCACCGTCCCGCTGCTGGAGCCGGGCACGCTGCCCTCTCACTGGGATTCACTGCGCATCCTGCATGTCTCTGACCTGCACATGCTTGCAGGTCAGCGGCTGAAGCAGTCGTGGGTCGCGGGCCTCATCGAGCTCGACCCGGACCTGGTGGTGAACACGGGCGATAACCTCGGCGAGCACGAGGCAGTGCCGGGCGTGCTGCGCGCACTGGACCCGCTGTTCGAGCGCCCGGGCGTGTTCGTGTTCGGCAGCAATGACTACTTCGCGCCGAAGCCGGTGAACCCGTTCATCTACCTGCTGGGCAAGAAGCGCAAGCCATCGCGCGTGCAGTTGCCGTGGCGCGGGATGCGTGCGGCCTTCATCGAGCACGGTTGGCAGGACGCCACCCACGCCCGCCTGGAGTTCCCGCTGGAGACCGATGCGCCGGTGGGAAGCGGGGAACCAAAGATGATCCGGCTCGCGGTCACGGGTGTGGACGACCCACACCACGACCTGGCGGATTACTCGCAGGTGGCGGGCGCGCCGAATGCGGATGCGGACTTGAGCATCGGGCTATCGCACTCCCCTGAGCCGGCGGTGCTGGATCAATTCGCGGCCGATGGTTACCAGCTGGTGCTTTCCGGGCATACTCACGGCGGGCAGTTGTGCCTGCCGGGAAGCCGGGCGATCGTCACGAATTGCGGCATCGACCGGTCCCGCGCGCAGGGGCTGTCCCGGTGGACGGAGCGGACGTGGCTACACGTGACGAACGGCCTGGGGAACTCGAAGTACGTGCCCTTCCGGATTTTCTGCCGCCCATCCGCGACTCTGATCCACGTGGTGGAACGGGAGGACTAGCGGGTACGACCTGCGTTCTTAGCCCTTAACCCCACCCCAGTTTTTCTCTTCCGGGGATCACCCGTTATAGTAAGGAACCGTTGCGGAGATCTTCCGACCGGATCAACCGGCAGGAAAACCCTCGCAGCCTATGACCGGGATATGGCGCAGTTTGGTAGCGCACCTCGTTCGGGACGAGGGGGTCGCAGGTTCAAATCCTGTTATCCCGACCACGTGATTGAAGCCCTGGCCTTTCGGCCGGGGCTTCCTTCGTATCTGCTGCTCAAGCACCAGTCACCGCAATTCGCTCCGCAGACTACGGCAGACTGCAGTACCACCCACCTTTGCGCGATCTGGCATGGATCTGGCACGTGCCTGGCACGGCGATGAGGTCAGACCAGGCCGCCGCCAGACCCGTAGACTTGGCGCACCTCGACATCACCCTGTTGCCCATGTGGCGAGTGTGACAAAAGTGCCAAAAGGGGCCTCGTGTTGGATCTCACAACCTGGCTGATAGACTGAGAAAGTCGCATAACTGCTATCCGCATCACATTGTGACGCTCGAGCCCCCGGGTTTATCCGCACAGAGCGCCGTCACCACGAGTCGCACCGCGGAAAGCATCCGGCGCCCGCGCGCCACAACCGCCACCGGACAACGCAGGTCTGTGCGTTAGACCTTTGCACGCCGCGCCTCCAGGGTCCGCGACCAGCAGCCGCTGGCTGCGGGTCCCCCGGGGCCGCACACCGAGTCCTTAGTTGGGGTGTTTTTAGCACGTGGCTCTGCTTGCGATCCCAGCCACCGTTGCGGTGGCCCTCGTTTTAGTTCCACTGCTGGTCAAAGTTCTCGACCGAAACGCGGGCTGGCCACTAGCAATCACCTTCGTCGCGCTGGCGGGGTACGTCCTCAAGCACGCGCGCGTCCCGATGGAGGGCGGTGCACACCGCTGGTCAGCGACCTGGATTGAAGGTGCGCTACCCGCCACCTCCGCACACCCCGATGGCGGGGACATCACCTTCGGGCTGACAATGGACGCGCTCAGCCTCTTCTTCACGCTGCTCGCGCTGCTCATCGGCGCAGTGGTGTTCATCTACTCCACGCGCTACCTGCACCCGGGCGAGAAGATCCTCAGCTTCTACCTGCTGATGACCGCCTTCATGCTCGCGGTGCTGCTGCTCGTGCTGGCTAGCGACGTCGCCCTGCTGTTCATCGGCTGGGAACTGGTCTCGCTGGCCTCCTTCTTCCTCATCGCCCGCTCCGGCAGCTCGGGCCAGGCCGGTTCCACCCGAACCCTGATCCTGACCTTCGTGGGAGGCCTGTTCCTCATCGCCGCGCTGGGCATCATGGTCGGCGTCACCGGCTCCACCCAGTTGGCCGATATCCTCGCGAACCCGAGCTGGGGCAATAACGCGGTGCTCACTGGCGTGACCGCCGTGCTGATCGCGATGGCGGGCTTCTCCAAGGCCGCGCAGATCCCCTTCCACTTCTGGCTGCCCGAGGCCATGGCCGCGGACACCCCGGTCTCCGCGTTCCTGCACGCCGCAGCGGTCGTCAAGGCTGGTGTCTACCTGCTGCTGCGCTTCTCGGGAATCTTCCAGGGAACAATGATCTGGCACTACACGCTGATCATCATCGGCATGGTCACCGCTCTCATGGCCGCCTTGTTCGCCATGCAGAAGACGGACCTGAAGAAGCTCACCGCGTACTCCACGGTCTCCCAGCTGGGCTGGATCGTGGCCACCATCGGCGTGGGCACCCCCTTCGCCATCACCGCGGCGATCGTGCACACCGCGGCGCACGCTCTCTTCAAGTCCTCCCTGTTCATGCTGGTCGGCGTGGTCGACCACCAGGCAGGCTCCCGCGATACCCGACGCCTGGGCTCGCTGTGGCGCCGCATGCCCTTCACCTTCTGGTCCGCGGTCGTCGCCGCCGGCTCCATGGCTGCGATCCCCCCGACCCTGGGATTTGTTTCCAAGGAGGGCATGCTTACCGCCTTCCAGGAGGCACCGTTCTCCCAGGCCGGTGTCTGGGTGCTGCTGGCGGTCGCTGGCATCGGCGCCCTGGCGACGTTCATGTACTCCGCCCGCTATGTCTTCGGCGCCTTCGTCGACGGCAAGACGGACGAGTCCGAGACCCGCGAGGCCCCGGTCAGTCTCTGGCTGCCCGCCGCCCTGCCGGGTCTGCTCTCCCTGCCTGCCGTGTTCTTCCTGGCCTGGCCGGAAAGCTGGCTGGATAACATCGCCGTGGCCACCGGCGTGGGTGAGGCGCAGACCCACCTGACGATGTGGCACGGCGTCAACGCCCCACTCGTGATCTCCGTGATCGTGATGGTGCTGGGTGTGATCGGCATCTTCCAGCGCAAGGCCATCTTCCGCTGGTTCCAGCACCAGCCGCTCGGCCCCTACACCGGCGCGGAGATCATCCACCTGGTCACGGAGTGGATGATCCGCTTCGGCCGCGTGGTCGCCGCCCCGGCCAACTCCATGGCCGCCAACCGCCACGTGTTCTGGATCCTGGCGATGTTCATCACCCTGGGGCTGTTCAGCCTGATCGGACCGGGCCGCCTGCACGGCCTCGGCGATCTGCCGGCCCGCATGGAGGGCGCGGACCGCGTCACCGACCTGATCGGCCTGCTCATCATCGGCGCGGCACTCACCGCCCTGCTCGGCACCCGTTCGCGCCTGGCCTCCGTCGTGCTCGTCGGCATGGTCGGCGTGGGTGTCTCCTTCATGATGCTCACCCTCGGCGCCCCGGATGTCGCCCAGACGAACCTGCTCGTCGAGCTGTGCGTGACCGTCATCATGATGCTGGTGGTCCGCCACCAGCCACGCCTCTACCTGCGCGAGGGCGAGAACCGCGCCCGCTTCGCCACCATGATCGCCACGGTCGTTGGCCTGGTGACCTTCTTCGGCGTCTGGCTGCTGCAGAGCCGTCACCCGCGCCCGGAGCTGGCGGAGTGGTACCTGGAGAACACCCCGGACGCCACCGGCGCGGACAACGTCGTCGCCGCGATCCTCGTGGAATTCCGTGGCTACGATACGTTGGGCGAGCTGATCGTCCTCGGCATGGCGGGCATCGTCATCGCAGCGATCATCTCCTCCATGCCACGCTCCCCGAAGCCAGGTTACGGCCCGGGCTCGACCTCCGAGGCGTTCCGCGCACCGGGTCAGACCCGCTTCCCGGACGTCCACAAGGTCCCGGAGCTCGCGCCGTTCTACTCCAAGAACCTGCGCTCCACCCACCTGAACTCGATCCTGCCGCGCATGACGCTGTACCCGCTGATCCCGATCGTGGTCATCCTTTCGCTGATCACCTTCTGGCGTGGTCACAACGCCCCGGGCGGTGGCTTCCTCGCAGCCCTCGTCGCAGCCTGTGGCCTGTTCTTCTGGTACCTGGCGCAGTCCCGCGCCCGGAAGCTGGGTTCCGACAACCTGGGCTACACGCTCATCGGCATCGGCATGCTGCTGGCCCTGTGCACCGGCCTGCTGGGCTTCCTGCAGGGCTCCTACCTGGCGCCGCTGCACGGCACGTTCCTGGGCCAGCACCTGACGACCTCGCTGCTCTTCGACGGCGGCATCTACTTCGCCGTCTTCGGGCTCATCGTCGTGGTCATCAACCAGCTCGGCGGCCGCGACCGCCCGGGCAACCAGTACGCCCGGGCCAACCAGGAGCGCTACATCCCGGCCAAGACGCACCCGGCCTCCGCACAGCAGGCCAGCGAGTCGGCGAAGCGCACGGTGGCCGAGGCCTTCAGCCAGTCCCCCGTCGCGGTGCGCATCGGTGGCTCCAATATCGTGCTCAACCCCTCCGAGGTCAGCCGCGCCGCCCGCGAGGCGGAAGCCCGGCACCGCTCGGAGCGTGAGTCCGCAAAGCGGCCCGCCGGCTCCGTGAGCCCCCTCCCGGAGGCCCGGCCGGCAGATGCCGCGGAACACGCTGCCGAGTTTGGGAAGAGCGGCGTCGTTAAGGCAAAGGACGCAGCCCCCGCCCACCGGGAGGAAACCGACGCGGAGTTCAAGGCCCGCAAACGCCGAGAACGGCGGCTCACCGGCCACGACGCATTCGACCGAGAACTCGACGAACTGCGCAGCAAACGAGGCCAAGTAAACCCAGCACCCCAGGAAAAGAAGCGGAGAGGAGACGACCAGTGATTCTTGCAGCAATCATCGCAATCCTCGTCGGTGGCGGTGTCTACCTCATCCTCCAGCGAGGCATGCTCCGCCAGATTCTGGGGCTGTCCCTGATCAGCCACGGCGTGAACCTCATGATCCTCGGTGCCGGCGTGCCGGTGTGGCGCAGTGAACCGCTGATGAACCGCACGAGCGCCGCCGAGGCCGGCGACCCGCTCCCCCAGGCCTTCGTGCTGACGGCCATCGTGATCTCCATGGCGGCGACGGCCGTCATGCTCGCGCTGGCTGCCGTGGGGCGGGACGACGACACCGCCTCTGCGGAGGATCCGGAGCGCGCCGCACGCACGTTCCGCGGGCTGTCCACCCTCTCGCGGCACACGGACACCGAGCAGGTGGCAAAGGAGGCCGAACAGGCGGCGGCTACGAAGCACACCCCACAGGCAGACACGCTGGGTGCGCCCTACGGTAAGGGTGGCCCCCACGGTGCCGGTAGCGGCGCCGGGAACAGCAAAAATAACAACAAGGAGGAGCGATAATGACGTCCCTGCTCCTTGCGGCTAACAACCCACAGTCCCCGGACGCTTTTACTGACGGGGCGGTTCTCGCCCTGTTCGTCGTGGTGCCACTCATTGCCGCCGGCCTGTGCACCTTCTTGCCCTGGGCGAAGGCCCGGAACCTGCTGGCACTGCTGGTACCGGCTTTCGGGCTGGCGACCTCCGGCTGGCTGCTGGTCCGCTTCGGCGGCGACGAGTCGGTGATCGCCGATAACGTCGGTAACTTCGTGGGCGGCGTGGCGATCCCGCTGGCCGCGGACACGCTGAGCGCCCTGATGATCTTCACCACCGCGCTGGTGGCGTTGGTGGCCAACTGGTTCGCCCTCGTCGTGGGTGAGATGCGCGCCCGCTTCTACCCCGCCCTCGTGCTGATGCTGCTGGGTGGCGCGTGGGGCGCGATCCTCACCGCGGACCTGTTCAACCTCTTCGTGTTCATCGAGGTCATGCTGATGCCGTCCTTCGGGCTGGTGGCGATGACCGGAACCTGGGGTCGTCTGGCCGCGGCCCGCACGTTCATCGTGGTGAACCTGGTGACCTCCCTGCTGCTGGTCTCCGGTGTGGTGATGACCTACGCCGTGGTCGGCACGACGAACCTCGCAGCCCTGGCTGGTGCCGCCGGTCCGCGTGGCGAGGCGGGCTTCGCCGATGGTATCCACGGCACGCAGTGGCAGCTGGTGGTCGCCCTCGGCATGGTGCTGCTGGCCCTGTCCGTCAAGGCCGGTGTCACCCCGACGCACACCTGGCTGCCGCGGGCGTACCCGTTCACCTCCCCGGCGGTGATGGCACTGTTCTCCGGCCTGCACACGAAGGTCGCGGTCTACGGCATCCTGCGCGTCTACATGACCGTCTTCGAGGGGGACGCCCGCTACGCGTGGGCGATCCTCGTCATCATGGTCCTGGGCATGTTCATCGGTGGCTTCGCGGGCCTGTCGGAGAACACGATCCGCGGGGTACTGGCCTACCAGATGGTCAACGGCATCCCGTACATGCTGATCCCGCTGGCCTTCCTCTCCGCCCGCCCGACCCTGGTGCTGGGCGCTGGACTGTTCTACATGCTGCACCACATGGTGATCGCCGCCAGCCTCATCATGGCCGGTGGCGCGATCGAGGAGACCTATGGCCACGGCAGGCTCCGCCCGCTGCACGGCCTGATGCGCCGCGACCCCTTCGTGGCGACGGTGTTCGCCGCCGGCGCGCTGGCGATCGTGGGCTTCCCACCCTTCTCCGGCCTGTGGGGCAAGCTGGCGCTGGTCTTCGGCATTGCCGAGGACGGCAGCTGGAAGGCGTGGCTGGCGATCGGCACGATCATCCTGACCTCCATCGGCGCGCTGCTGAGCATGATCTACGTGTGGCGCGAGATCTTCTGGGGCCGTCCGATGAACCGCAACGAGGCGGACCCGGATCTGCGCATCAAGCCGAAGTACGTGCTCCCGTCTGCCGCGATGGCCGTGGTCTCCGTGGTGATCTTCTTCGCCGCGGGCCCAATCTTCTCCATCACCAACCGGGCAGCGGAGGACCTCATCGACACCACCGAGTACGTCAGCACCGTTTTCGGCGCCAACCAGTCCGACGAGCTGGTGGGCGGGCCTGGCCCGATCGGGCAGGTGCTGGCCCCGGGGCCGTCCGGACTGGCGCACGTGCCGGGTGCGGATGAGCCGCAGGGCGTGTCCGAGGTTGCCCACGGCGATGCGGACACTGCCGATAACGCCACCGCCGATAATGCCGGTGGTCAGGAAGGAGCACGCTAATGAAGCCCTGGAAAGTCCCCTTCCACTGCCTGTTCTACGCGGGCTGGCTGATCGGCCAGGTGATCAAGGAGTCGATCGTGATGATGATCGACACCTTCGGCACCGGCCGCCGCATCGCCCCGGTGGTGATCTACTACCCGCTGCGGGTCCGTAAGGAACGCAATATCGCCGCCCTCGCGGCCTCCATCACCATCACCCCGGGCACGCTGGCCCTGGGTATCACGGGTCCGAAGGAGGTCGACTACGACGCGGAGCGCGGCGAGCGCTCCCTCAACGACGCTTTCGAGGTCAAGTCCAGCGAGTACGAGGTGCAGCACCGCGATACCGCGCAGCGCTACCTCGCGATCCACGCCATGTACGGCCAGGATCCGCTGGAGCTGATGGAGGGCTTCGCCGAGATGGAGGAGACGCTGGTGCCGTCGGTGAAGGGCATCAAGCAGAACTTCGACGTCGACTCCCTCGTGGAGCGGGGTCGTCCGGGACCTCGCGGTTTCCGTGGTTCCCGCGGTGGCCGTGCCTCCGACGAGACGGTCTTCGACGTGGAGAAGGTGGACTCCACCCCGCACGCCGCGGCCTACGTCGCCGCCGTCCTGAGCGAGGACTCCGAGGACGGTGCGAAGGAGGACGCCCCGAAGCACGAGGACTACGGCTTCCGCGACCCCCTGTACCCGAACAAGTACCGCGACCAGAAGAAGAAAAAGGGGAAGTAGATGGAACCCACAACGCTGCTCTACATCCTGGTCGGCATCGCCGCGGCGATCATCGTCCTTGGTTTGCTGACGGTGCTGTACCGTGCGGTGACCACCAAGAACGACGGGCGCCGCGCGGTGCTGTCCGACATGCTTTTCGCCTGCATGATCGCGCTGTTCCTGTGCTTGAGCATCTTTAACCACACGGCGATTACCTACGAGGTCGCGATGTTCGCCGGGCTGTTTTCCGCCCTGTCGACTGGTGCCGCGGCCCGCATTATCACCCGAGGGAGGCGCTAAACCATGGCTGTTTCTACCGCTGCTACCGCTGCGTCTACGAACGAGCTGCTGTTGGCTGCATCCGAGCAGGTTGAGTACCAGGAGCCGAGCTGGTTCGCGGTCGTGCTGATCGGCATCCTGGCGATCACCGGCTCCGTGTTCGTGCTGGTGTCCGCCCGCGCGATGTACCTGGCCCCAGATGCGCTGAGCCAGCTGAACATGACCGGCCCCGCAATGGGCGTGGGTATTCCGCTGCTGATCTGCGCGAACCTGGTCTTCCACTTCGCCACCGAGGGATTCGTGCTGGGCTATCTGATCCGCGCCTGCGTCGCGATCACGGCCTTCCTGGTGATCAGCTCGGTGGGTTCCTTCTTTATGGGGCGCGCGCTGCACGCCACCCACTGGGATCACACGGTGCCACTCTCCGGTGGTACCCGCCAGCCGGACGCGAAGTAGCGCCGCTGCTCCCCTCCCCCAGATAGCGCGAAGGCCGCCCAGAGGATGTCCTCCGGGCGGCCTTTCGCTGTGTGCTAGTTAGTCAGCGGCTTAGGCGACCTTGGCGACGACCTCCACATCGGTGTCGCCGCGCATCGCTTTGGAGTACGGGCAGAAGGCGTGGGCCGCCTGCACGAGCTCGTCGGCCTGCGCCTGATCCACGCCGAAGAGGGTGGCCTCGATGCGGGAGGTGATGCGGAAGCCCTCGTCGACGGAGTTCAGGGTGCACTCCACCAGGACCTCAGGGGCCTTGGAGAGGTCCACATCGTTGTCCTTCATCTGCTTCTGCAGTGCACCGTTGAAGCAGGCCGCCCAGCCGGCAGCGACGAGCTGCTCCGGGTTGGTGCCCTCGCCAGAGCCGCCGAGCTCCTTCGGCGGGCGGACGTCCAGGTCGATCTGGCGGTCCGAGGTAGCGACGTGGCCGTCGCGGCCGCCGCCGGTGGACAGTGCCTTCGCGTTGTACAGCGCCTTGCTCATCGAAAACTCCTTCGCTGGTTGCTTAACCTTGCTCTGCTGCCCGAGTGTACTTACTTGCTGGCGGTGAAGACTTCCTTCACGCGAGCGGCGAGGTTCTCGTCCACGTGGCCCCAGTAGGTGTAGCACTGCTGTTCCACCTGCTCGGAGACACCGGCCATCGCACCTGCGATGTTCTTGGCCAGGCGCTCGCGCTGCTCGTCATCCATGACCTCGCGGACGAGCTGACCGGCCTGCACGAAGTCGTCGTCCTCCGGGTGGCGGTGGTATGCGCCGAAGGTCAGGTCGCCGCCGTAGTTCTCGTCGAACAGTCCCAGCTCATCAGCCAGGCCGGTGCCGGACTCCGCGCCGCGGCCGAAGCCGTACTGGGACTCGCCGGCAGCCACGCCCTTCTGGACCACGCCGGAACCGTCGGAGGTGTCCTGGGTGCCCTCGCCGCGCTCGAAGCGGTTCGGGGAGTACACCGGGGTGTCGCGTGGCGGGAACTCATAGGCCATCGCGCCGTCCTTGGTGTTGTACCGGTTCAGGTCCTTGCGGATCGGGCGGTTGACCGGCAGCTGGGAGTTATTCGCGCCGAGGCGGTAGCGCTGGACGTCCTGGTAGGCGAAGACGCGGGCGAGCAGCATCTTGTCCGGGGAGAAGCCCACGCCCGGCACGATGTTCGACGGCGCGAAAGCGGCCTGCTCGATCTGTGCGAAGTGGTTCTCCGGGTTCTGGTTCAGCGTGAAGTGGCCGACGTCGATCAGCGGGTAGTCCTTCTGAGACCAGGTCTTGGTCAGGTCGAAGGGGTTCCAGCGGTAGTCCTTGGCCTCCTCGAAGGGCATGATCTGCACCTTGACGTCCCAGGTCGGGTAGTCGCCGCGCTCGATGGCGTCGAAGAGGTCCTGGCGGTTGTGGTCGAAGTCGCCGGAACCGACGATCTTGTTGGCCTCTTCGTCGGTGAGAGTCTTCCAGCCCTGGCGGGTCTTGAAGTGGTACTTCACCCAGAAGCGCTCACCGGAGGCGTTGATCCACTGGTAAGTGTGGGAGCCGAAGCCGTCCATGTGGCGGAAGGTGGCCGGGATGCCGCGGTCACCCATGAGGTAGGTGACCTGGTGGGCGGATTCTGGGGAGCGGGTCCAGAAGTCCCACTGCATGTCCGCAGAGCGCAGGCCATTGTTCAGGCGCTTCTGGGAGCGGATGAAGTCCGGGAATTTCACGCCGTCGCGGAGGAAGAACACCGGGGTGTTGTTGCCCACGATGTCGTAGTTGCCCTCCTGGGTGTAGAACTTCAGGCTGAAGCCACGCACGTCGCGCACGGTGTCCGGGAAGCCGAGCTCACCGGCGACCGTGGAGAAGCGGGCCAACATCGGGGTGACGCGCCCCTTCTGGAAGAGGTCTGCCTTCGTGTACTGGGAGACGTCCTCGGTGATGGTCAGCTCGCCGAACGCACCGGATCCCTTGGCGTGGACGTTGCGCTCCGGGATGCGCTCGCGGTTGAAGGACTGGTGCTTCTCCACCAACGAGACGTCGTGCAGCGCGATCGGCCCCTGGTCTCCGACGGTGGCGGAGTGCTCCTGGGTGGTGATGGGGGCACCGTTGTTTCGGGTGGCGTGACCGGTGACGGGGCACATGCCTCGGGATGCGATGTCCTTGGCGGTCAGGTTGCCAGTGTTCTTGTGGTCAGTCACGGTGGTCCTCCTTAGGGAATGTGGCTTCCATCACTCAGGTTGCCACAGTGGCGACTATGCCGCCACAGCGTTTACCTATCAATCAAGGTCTATTCAATAGGCTAAACCCTATTGAATCGGCGCGCAACCATCGCCCCCGCCTATCAAAGCCTTGACCGCCGTCCCGCCCGCATCCCGGCGCGGAGAAAAGCTTCAAAACCGCAGGCCACTGCTAGACTGGCTTTTAACATGAGCAACTTCTCCCCCTCCCCCGCTGGCCGCCACGGCCACACCGCCGAGGTCGACGCGCACGTCACCGACCTCGCGCTGCGTGCTGCCCGGGGAGACAAGGCAGCGCTCAACGAGTTCATCGCCGCCACCCACGACGACGTCTGGCGGCTGCTCGCCCACCTGGCGAACCCGGACCAGGCGGATGACCTCACCCAGGAGACTTACCTGCGCGTACTCTCCGCCCTGCCCCGCTTCGCCGCCCGCTCCACAGCCCGCACCTGGATCCTTTCCCTGGCCCGGCGCGTGTGGGTGGATAGCATCCGCCACGATATGGCCCGCCCACGCAAGTCCGCCGCCGAGTGGGAGGACGCCGCCGGCGACACCCCCGCGGCAGAGACCACGGGCGGCTCCAGCTGGGCGGAGTGGCTGGACACCCAGGACATGCTGAACTCCCTCGAAACGGACCGCCGGGAGGCGCTGATCCTCACCCAGATGCTGGGCTACACCTACGCCGAGGCCGCGAAGATCGCGAACGTACGCACCGGCACCATCCGCTCCCGTGTTGCTCGCGCCCGCGCCGACCTGGTCGATATGCAGCAGGCACAGCAGGCCCGCCAGGAACGCCAGCAGGCCGCGGCCACCGGGCCCACCCGCCAGGGGCGGCGCCTGTGGCAGGCGTAGCGCCCGAGCCTGACGTCCTAAAAATTTTGCGCGCGTACCCTGGGGGTCATGAGCGAGACAGTCTTCGAACAGACCCTAGATCACCCCATTGACCAGGTGTGGGGCGTGCATGCCACGCCAGGGATCGTCACCCGGCTGACGCCCGGCTTCACGCGCGTCCGGCTGCTGCAGGAGGCCGGGAATCTGAAGAGCGGGCTGACTCGCATGCGTTTCCCCGGTGGCGTGGTGTGGGAGGGCAAGCACGACCCGGGGTTCTACCGCCCGCTCGTCGCGGCCAGCGGTGGCCAGCCGGCGCACGTGGACTCCCCGGCACAGTTCTCGGACGTCTGTGCGACTCCCGGGATCGGTTCGGCGTTCGGTTGGCGGCATGTCCATTCTTTTCAGGACGTCCACGCCGGCGGCGGAACGATCTTGCGTGATCGGATCACCACGAACGCGCCGAGTTTTCTGGCAGATCAGCTGCTCAAGGGGGTTTTCGGTTACCGGCAGGCGCAGCTGGCTGGGGACCTGAAGCACCTGCAGCAGGCCCGGGGCTGGGCCGGGGAGTCCACCGGCGAGATGACGATCGCGGTGACCGGAGCAACCGGTGCGGTGGGCACGCAGCTGTGCGCGCTGCTGCAGCTGGCGGGGCATCGGGTGATCCGGCTGAGCCGGAACCCGCAGCCGCTGATCGATGAGGCGAATGCGCGCCCGGGCGGGGCGGCGGTGCAGTACCGGCAGTGGGACCCGCAGCACCCTGCCGAGGATCTGCTGGCCGATGTGGATGCGGTGGTGCACCTGGCTGGCAGCTCGATT
This sequence comes from Corynebacterium sp. MSK039, assembly GCF_030232315.1. Classification (NCBI taxonomy): domain Bacteria; kingdom Bacillati; phylum Actinomycetota; class Actinomycetes; order Mycobacteriales; family Corynebacteriaceae; genus Corynebacterium; species Corynebacterium sp. MSK039. The sequence continues at coordinate 52,038 of NZ_JASPJL010000005.1, read as the reverse complement.
GCGGGCAGGTTTACGGATGAGCACCTGGCGAAGGTCGCGGGCTCGCGGATCGAGCCGACCCGCAAGCTCGCGGAGCTGGCGGCGCGCACGGATCGGGTGCACACCTTCGTGTCCGCCTCGGCGGTGGGCTTCTACGGGGCGGATGCCTCAGAGCCAGTGGATGAGTCCGCTCCGGCGGATGAGTCCTCGACGCTGGGCCGGATCGTCCGGGACTGGGAGACCGCGACGGAGCCCGCGGTGGCCGCCGGGCTGCGCGTCGTGCAGGTGCGCACCGGCCTGGTGATGGCCGCAGGCACCGCACTGCTGGATCTGCTGACCGCGCAGGCAAAGCTGGGCGGCGGGGCGCTCGGCGACGGGCGGCAGTTCTTCCCGTGGATCGCGATGAATGACCTGGTGGACATCTACCACCGGGCGCTGACCGACCCGATGCTGCACGGGCCGGTGAACGCGGTGGCGCCGGGGATCGTGCGCAACCGGGAGTTCATGGCAACGCTGGCGGAGGTGGGCGGAAACCCGCTGCTCCCGCGGGGCCTGCGGTCTAAGATGCAGGTGCCGGTTCCGGCGGCCGGACCCCGGCTGCTGCTGGGTGAGGATGGTGCCGCTGAGCTGGCGCTGGCGGACCAGAACGTGCGCCCCGCCGTGCTGGCCGATCTGGGTCACGAGTTCCGGACCCCGGAGCTAGCCGACGCGCTGCGGCACGAGTTGGGGAAGAACCCAGCGCGCCCACTACAGTCATAGGTTATGAGCGCTACGGATTCTGCTTTCGCTGCCGCACCGGCTGGCCGGTCGGCTCTGCTGTTCCTCTCCTTCGGCGGGCCCGAGAAGTCGGAGGACGTGATCCCGTTCCTGGAGAACGTGACCCGCGGCCGGGGTATCCCCCGGGAGCGGCTGGAGAAGGTTGGGGAACACTATTACGCCCTGGGTGGGCGCTCCCCCATCAATGATCAGAACAAACAGATCATCGCGAATGTCGAGGCCGAGCTGGCCAGCCGTGGCGTGGACCTGCCCGTGTACTTCGGCAACCGCAACTGGGAGCCTTATGTAGAGGACACGATGGTGCAGCTGGCCCGCGAGGGCTTCGCCACGGTGTACGTGTTCGTCACCAGCGCCTGGGGCGGCTACTCGGGCTGTGGCCAGTACAACGAGGACATCCGCCGCGCCCTGGATGCGGTGCGCGAGGCTGGGCTTCAGGCACCTAAGGTGCAGCGCCTGCCGCACTTCCACGATCACCCGGCGTTCGTCGCCGCCTTCGCCGCTGCGGTGGACGCGGCGCGCGCGGAGCTTCCCGCTTCCGTTCAGGACGACGCCGACCTGGTGTTTACCGCGCACTCTGTGCCCAATAAGGCGGACGATACCGGCGGCCCACACAGCTTCGGGGGCAACCTGTACTCGGAGCAGGTGCTCAATGCATCCCGCCTGATCCAGGAGGCTTCGAGCTTCGCTGGCCGGCCGGGTTCGGGTGCGTCCCTGGGGTGGACGGGCCAGCTGGCGGCGGGCAAGCCGGTGGGCGGCCGCGGCGACGGCCCAGCCCACACGGGCGAGACCGCGGGCGTGGATCTGGGCGTGGGCACTCCCTATGACGTGGAGCTGGTGTGGCAGTCCCGCTCCGGCTCGCCGCACGTGCCGTGGCTGGAGCCGGATGTGTGCGATCACCTCGAGGCGCGCGTGGCGGCGGGTAATAAGCGCCCGATCGTGCTGTGCCCGGTGGGCTTCATCACCGACCACGTGGAGGTCCTGTGGGACCTGGACACGGAGGTCCGGGAGGTCGCGGAGGAGCACGGGGTGCCCTTCGTGAGGGCGGCCACGCCGGGCCTGGATAAGAGCTTCGCCAGCATGATCGTGGACCTGGTCGCGGAGGTCGCTGACGACGAGCTGCCGGTCGCGGAGTTCACCGAGTCGCAGCGTGCCGCTGCGGAGCTGGTGAAGAAGCTGGGGACGGTGCCGAACTTCGGCGGCACCTGCGACGGTGCGCCGTGCACACCGGGTTGCTGCGGGGCCCAGCGCTAGGCCGACCGCGCCGCGTGGCGCCGAGGCCGCGGAGACCTCGCAGCAAGCACAGTTCGCCTACTCCCTGTTCGCCGGGTGGCGGGAGACGCTAGCATCGGGAAGGTCAACCTTCCCCAACCGTCATGAAAGGGTCGTGACGCACGAGATGGCGAATCCCTATAACCAAGACCCCACCGACCCGGCTGAGGGTCCGGACGCAACCGGGCCCGCGGACGCTGATCGCGCCGCGACAACTGACGGCGCCGCCGCAGCCGAGGGCAGCGCAGCGATCAACAGCGACGCTGTGGCTCACGGGGACGTCCCGACCGGTGACGTCGCCGCGCAGAGTACCACCGGCGACGACGTCGTCGCGCAGGGCACCGCTACTGACGGCACCGTCGCGGATGGCGCAACCCCGGCGAACGGTGTGGTTCCTGCGGACGGCACCGCGGATGGCACCGTCCCTGGCGAAGGACAAGGGCAGAATAAGCCGGCGGGCCCGATGGCGCTGTCCATCGGCACGGCGATCATGTCGATCGCAGCCATCGCGGTGATCTTCCTGACCTTCCTGTGGCCCGCCCAGAATGCCGAACCGCAGAACATCCCGGTGGGCATCGCCGCGTCGGAGAAGACCTTCAATGAGCTCGACAGCCAGATGAAGGAGGTCGCGGAGCAGAACCAGCTCGTCATCCCCTTCACGATGGAGCGCTACGAGGACGCCGCCGCCGCGCGCACCGCGGTGAAGAACAACGAGGTTCAGGGCGCGCTGGTGATCTCGGATGAGCCGGGTCAGGTGCGTGCGCTGCTGGCGTCCGCGAATGGCCTGGAGCCCTCCCGGGCGATCGCGGAGTTCGCCCAGGAGGTCAACCAGCTGCCGGCGCAGCGAGCGCAGCTCGAGGGCAAGCAGCCTTCCCCGGAGGTCATGCAGGCCGCGATGGCTGGCCCGGATATCCAGGACCTGGTGCCGCTGTCCGAGCAGGAGCAGCAGGGCAAGACGCTGGGGAAGATGACTCTTCCGCTGGTCTTCGCCGGTCTGCTGCTGGGGCTCGCCTCGGTGGGGCTGCTGCGTGGCGCTCAGCAGCGCGTGCTGACCCTGCTGGCGGGATCGGTGCTCGGTGGCCTGATCGCGGCTGTCGTGACGGTGCTGACGGTGGGTTATGTGGATGGCAACCTGGTCTCCCTGTGGCTCTCCTTCACGCTGGGGATCCTGGCTATCGCCGCTCCGGTGGCGGGCCTCGGCGCCCTGCTGGGCAGCTACGGGGCGTGGATCGGCGTGGCGATCCCGGTGCTGGCTTACCCGCTCTCTGGGGCGAACGAGCCGCGCGAGTTCCTGGGCGCGCTGGGCAACCTCGGCGAGGCGCTGGCCCCAGGTGCGGCGACGCGGCTGAACAAGCTGCTGGTGCACTTCCCGGATGCCGCGCTGTGGCAGCCGCTGCTGGTGCTGCTGGCCTGGTCGGTACTGGGCATCGCGCTGATCGCGGTCGGTCAGCTGCGCGATGAGCAGGAGGCCAATGAGGCTCAGCAGGTTTTCGGCGAGAACGCTGGCGAGCCCGTTGGCGCGGAGGCCGGCGAGGCCGCCCCGGGCGCCGAGAATCACGCGGCCGCCGAGAATGGGGCATTGGCCGGGTACGGGGCTGCGAACCACGACGCTGGGGTGCACGGTGCCCAGCAAGCGGATTCAGGCGAAGGCTTCAACTCTGCCGAGGGCACTCCCACGGACCGCACCTAGCCTCTGCGAATAGCTCTCGGGCAAGACAAAGGGAGCGGCCTAGCGTGATGCTAGGTCGCTCCCTTTCGCTATGCGCCGTCCACTGGAGCATGCTTTCGGAGCACACGCCAGATATGGCGCAGGGCCGGGCGCTCGCCTGCCCCCGGCAGCGGGCTACTTATCGAGCAGCAGCTCCGCGATCTGGATGGTGTTGAGCGCCGCACCCTTGCGCAGGTTATCGCCAGCCACGACGAACACCAGGCCGCGGTTGCCGTCGACCGCCTGGTCCTGGCGGATACGGCCGACGAGGGTGTCGTCGATGCCGGTTGCCTGCAGCGGGGTCGGGACGTCCACGACCTTCACGCCCGGGGTGGCCTCCAGGACCTCGCGGGCGCGCTCGGCGGTGAGCTCGTTGGCGAACTCGGCCTGCACGGTCATCATGTGGCCGGTGAACACCGGCACGCGCACGCAGGTGCCGGAGACCTTCAGCTCCGGGATGCCCAGGATGCGGCGGGACTCGTTGCGCAGCTTCTGCTCCTCGTCGGTCTCCCCAGTGCCATCGTCCACGAGGTTGCCGGCCATCGGCAGGGAGTTGAAGGCAATCGGTGCCACATAGGGGCCGAGATCCTCCGCGCTGAAGACGGAGCCGTCCTCAACGAGCTGCTCCATCTTGTCCAGGTTCTCGCGCAGCTGGTTCATCAGGGTCTGCACGCCAGCCAGCCCGGAGCCGGAAACCGCCTGGTAGGAGGAGACGTGCAGGTGGGTCAGGCCGGCTTCCTTGTGCAGCGCGCCCAGTGCCGGCATGCAGGCCATGGTGGTGCAGTTCGGGTTCGCGATGATGCCCTTGCCGGCACCGGTCTTATCGCCGGGGTTGACCTCGGAGACGATGAGCGGAACCTCGGTGTCCTTGCGCCAGGCGGAGGAGTTATCCACCACGGTCGCACCGGCCTCCGCGAAGCGCGGGGCGTGCTCCCGGGAGGTCGCGCCACCCGCGGAGAACAGAGCGATATCGATGCCCTTGAGCTCCTCGGTCGGCGTGGCGGCGACGTCCTCAACAACAATCTTCTTGCCACCGAACTCCAGCTCCTTGCCTGCGGAGCGGGAGGAGGCGAAGAAGCGCACCTGATCGGCAGGGAAGTTGCGCTCCTGGAGCAGGTCGCGCATCACCTGGCCGACCTGGCCGGTGGCGCCGACGACAGCAAGCGTGGTCACGGGGAATCAGTCCTTAAAAGATTGTTTAGAGAAGTTCTTGTGGGCGTAGTGTTTAGCGGCCGGTTCCGGCGTAGACGGTGGCCTCTTCGTCGCCGCCCAGCTGGAAGCGGTCGTGCAGGGCGGTGACGGCCTTATCGACGTCGTGCTCGCGGATCAGCACGGAGATGCGGATCTCGGAGGTGGAGATGAGCTCGATGTTGACGTTCGCGTCGCGCAGCGCCTCGGTGAAGTCGGCGGTGACACCCGGGTGGGACTTCATGCCGGCACCGACGAGGGAGACCTTGCCAACCTGGTCGTCGTAGAGGACGTTCTGCCAGTCACCGGACTCCTGCATGCCCTTGAGCAGCTTCACGGCGCGGGCGCCGTCCTCGCGCGGGCAGGTGAAGGTGATGTCGGTGCGGTTGTCGTCCAGCTTGGAGACGTTCTGCAGGACCATGTCGATGTTGATCTCGGCGTCCGCGACGGCGCGGAAGATGCGGGCGGCCTCGCCCGGCGCGTCTGGGATTCCGACGACGGTGATCTTCGCCTCGGAGCGGTCGTGGGCAACGCCCGTGAGTACTGCTTCTTCCACTGGAATATCCTCCATCGATCCGGAAACTAGGGTGCCATTGTCGTTGCTGTATGAGGAGCGCACGCGCAGGGGGACGTCGAAGGCCCGGGCGTACTCCACGGAGCGGAGCATGAGGACCTTGGCGCCGACGGCTGCCATCTCCAGCATCTCTTCGAAGCTGATGTTATCCAGCTTCTTTGCATCGCTGACGATGCGTGGGTCGGCGGTGTAGACACCGTCGACGTCGGAGTAGATCTCGCAGACGTCTGCGTCCAGAGCCGCGGCGAGGGCGACGGCGGTGGCGTCCGAACCACCGCGGCCGAGGGTGGTGATGTCCTTCGTCTCGCGGTTCACTCCCTGGAAGCCTGCGACGATGCAGATCTTGCCCTCGTCGAGCGCCTCGCGGACGCGGCCTGGGGTGACCTCGACGATGCGTGCGTTGCCGTGGCGCTCGGTGGTGATCACGCCGGCCTGGGAACCGGTGAAGCTCTGCGCGTCGGCCCCGAGGGATGCGATTGCCATGGCCACGAGGGCGTTGGAGACACGCTCACCGGCGGTGAGGAGCATGTCCATCTCGCGGGCCGGTGGCACGGGGTTGACCTGCTCGGCGAGGTCCAGGAGTTCATCGGTGGTGTCACCCATGGCGGAGCAGACGACGACCACGTCGTTGCCCTGCTTTTTAGTGTCCACGATCCGTTCCGCCACGCTGCGGATGCGCTCTGCTGATTCCAGCGAGGAGCCGCCGTATTTTTGCACGATGAGTGCCATGTAGTTTTGGCCCGCCTTCCCGGATGCTCGGAGTTGATTGGGGTGGGTTTTCTTATTGCCGTTGTGGGGCGTTTTCCGTGTTACACAGATTACAGGAGGGGCAGGCGCGCCCCTATAGGAGGGCGTTGGCCGGGGGCAACCGCTTGTTGGTTTAGGGTGGAGGCCGATGATGCATAGCAACGCACTGGCGATCCTCTTCGGCCTCGCCTCCGCGCTCACGATCGCGTGGGGCACGGTGGTTCGGCACCGGGTCGCCGAGGATTCCGGTGGGACGGATACCTCTTCTGTGGTCGCGGCGATCACCCGTGTGCGGTGGTGGGCCGGGCTCGGGCTGTCCTTTTTGGGCTATGCCTTCCAGATCGTGGCGTTGGGCTTCGGCACCTTGTTGGTCGTCCAGCCGATTCTGGTGCTCTCCTTGATGTTCACCTTGCCGCTCTCGGCGAAGCTTTCTGGTCGCCGGATTTCGAAGTCGGAGACGGCGTGGGCGGCGTTGCTCACGGTCGCGGTGGCGGTGATCGTGGTCTTGGGTCGCCCGCAGGCCGGGGTGGCGCAGCCTTCCCTGCCGCGGTGGTTGACGGCGCTGGGCATCGGCGTGGTGATCTTCGCGGTGATGTACCTGATTTCGCTGCGGTCGCGGAGCTCGAATCGGGCGCTGATCTTGGGCTCGATCACCGGCGGGATCATGGGCTATGTGGCGGTGCTGTCCAAGGCTGTGACGAATATTTTCTCCCACTCCGGAGTGGTGGATCTGCTGATCAGTTGGGAGCTGTGGGGGCTGATCGGCCTGGCTGTGATCGGCACGGCCGTGCAGCAGGCCTCCTTCAACGCGGGCCCGTTGAAGAACTCCCTGCCGGCGATGACGGTGGTGGAGCCGATCTTCGCTTTCGCCCTGGGATATACGATCCTGGGCGAGAAGTTCGACGTCTCCGGCTACCAGTGGATCTACATGGCCGCCGCGTTGGTGATCATGATCGTCTCCACGGTGGTGCTCTCCCGGAAGACGATCACCGACTAGGCGGAACTAGCCACGCGGGCGGGGGTGGCTGGCATATCATCGTGAGTCGGGCTTGATTCAAACCCCCAACTACTGCCCTCAATTGTCCGGAGGAACCCCACCGTGAGCACTGCACCGTCCCAGAACAGCTCTTCTGACCAGGCTAAGCCGTGGCTGAAGTTCTATACGGAAGGGACCGCCCCGAACCTGGATTACGGGGAGACCACCCTGGTCAGCATCTTCCGCGACGCGGTGCGGAAGTACGGCAAGCGGGATGCGATGTGGTTCCTGGGCACGCAGATCACCTACAGCGAGTTCGGGGAGCTGGTGGATAAGGCCGCGGCCGTCCTGAAGGAAAACGGCGTGAAGCGGGGCGACCGGGTGGCCGTCGTCCTCCCGAACTGCCCGGCGAACCTGGTGGCGTTCTACGCGATCGTCTCCCTGGGGGCCACGGCGGTGTACCACAACCCGCTGTACACCGCGCACGAGCTGGAGGGGCCGTTCGCGGATCACGGCGCGAAGGTTGCGGTGTTCTGGGATAACGCGGCCGATATTGCGCAGCACCTGGTGGACACCACCCCGCTGGAGAAGGTGTTCACGGTGAACGTCACGAAGTCGATGCCGTTGCTGCAGCGGGTCGCACTCTCCCTGCCGGTGCCGGCGCTGCGGAAGGCGAAGGCGAAGCTGACGGGTGGCCCGACCCAGTTTGAGGACTGGGACGCTGCCGTGGATGCGATGGCACCGGGGTTGGGCCGCCGCGCGATTCAGGATGCGCTGCCGATGGTGCGACCGGAGTCCCCGGCGTTGATTCTGTACACCTCGGGCACGACTGGTTCGCCGAAGGGCGCGGTGCTGAGCCACCGCAATATTTGCGCGAACCTGATCCAGGGTAAGGCGTGGGTGCCGGGCCTGGGCGAGCAGGCTGATCCGGAGCGGATGCTGGCCGCGCTGCCAATGTTCCACGCTTATGGCATGACGATGAACGGTGCGCTGGCACCACTGATCGGCGGGGAGTTGCTGCTGCTCCCGGCCCCGGAGCCGAGCCTTTTGCAGCAGGTGATTAAGAAGAAGAAGCCGACCTGGGTGCCGGGTGTGCCCGCCCTGTACCAGGCGATCGTGAAGCTGGCGGAGGAGAAGAACCTCGACCTTTCCACGATGCGGAACTCCTTCTCCGGCGCTTCCGCCCTGCCGGTGGCGACGGTGGAGAACTGGGAGAAGGTCACCCACGGCCGCCTGGTGGAGGGCTATGGGCTGACCGAGACCTCCCCGATCGTGCTGGGTAACCCGATGAGCGCGGACCGTCGCCCGGGCTACGTCGGTGTCCCGTTCCCGGATACGGAGGCCCGCGTGGTGGATCAGGACGACCCCACGAAGGTGCTGGACTACGGCGAGGAGGGCGAGCTGGTGGTGCGCGGCCCGCAGGTCTTCGGCGGCTACCTGCACCAGGAGCAGCTTAACGAAAAGATCTTCGCCGATGGCTGGTTCCGCACGGGTGACATGGCCGTGATGGAGGCCGATGGCTTCGTGAAGATCGTCTCCCGCCTGAAGGAGATGATCGTGACCGGCGGCTTCAATGTGTACCCCGCCGAGGTGGAGGAAGCGCTGCTGGAGCACCCGGAGGTCAAGGAGGCCGCCGTGGTGGGGCTAGCGAAGGAGGACGGCTCCGAGCGCGTGGTCGCCGCGGTGACGCTGGCGGAGGCAACGGAGGGCGAGGAGCACGAGCCGCGCCGCGTGGGCGAGAAGCTGCACGACTCGCTGCGCCAGCACTGCAAGAAGGTGCTGACGGGGTACAAGGTGCCGCGGGAGTTCTTCCACGTGGCAACGCTGCCGGCCGACCAGATGGGCAAGGTGCGCCGCACGGAGATGCGCGCGATTCTGGAGGAGCTGGAGCGCCGCTAGTTCGGACGCGGCCGGCCTAGGGGATGAGGCCGGACCTCCGTCTTTGGGCTTGACATGCAATTGACAGAACTTACTTAGCCCTGCTTAACTACCTTCTAATCTTTCGGCGCCCGCCGGAGGTCTACTCACTTTCACTAACTTAAAAAGGAGTGGGATGAAGAAGGTCATCTCCACCACCGCGACGCTGGCACTGCTGGGCGGCGGTATGTTGTTCATTCCCCAGGCTTCCCTCGCGGAGACTACGTCCGCGTCAATGTCTCTGAGCTGCCAGGCGGTTCCCTCCGCCGCGGCAGGGCCACAGGAATTCAGCACGGATAACGTCACCGTCAATATCGACGCGCCGAAGAGCGTTCGCATCGGCGAGGAGTTCCGCGCTGGGTTCTCCATTGACCCCGTGGAGGTCGAACTGCCGTCGTTGCCATTTGGGGCGAAAATGCAGAGCGCTAGCCGCCTGAAGCTGGACATGGCGCTGCCGGCAGGCGTGGAATTCCTGGGTGCAGAGATCGACGAGTCGAAGTCCAACCTGAAGGGCATGAAGATCCTCCAGGTGGATGCGGCCGGTGATCCTAGCCCCACGGGCGAGTTCCTCCGCGTGACCAGCTCCGATAACGCCACCATCGGCAATGGCCCGAACTCTTCCCGCAACCGCGAGGGCGGGATCAAGTACACGCTGAACGGCTCCAAGATTGACCTGCGCTTCCCGGAGATCACGCTGCGCCTCAAGGCGAAGACGCCCGGAGAGAAGGCGCTGGGCGTGCGCACCCAGGGGGAGGCAGGCACCTTCGCTCGAGACGAGAACTTCCTCACGATGCTGGGCAAGGTGTCAGCCCCCTTTGTTGGCACTATCTGGGCCCCGGTGCAGTGCTCGCCCCGCACCAGCGCTAGCGCACCACTGGACACCCGGGCCGCCAAGCTGGCGAGTGTCACCGTTGAGGACGCTTCCGAGGTGGCCCTAAACCTCGAGGCGACCGGCACTCCGGTCGCCGGTCAGCCCGCAACCCTGAGCGCTCGCCTCGAGCCTGCGGCCGAAGGCACCGTGGAGTTCACCTCCGGTTCCCTGAAGGCCAGCGCCCCAGTGGTTGATGGTGTGGCCACCGCCGATCTGACGTTCCCCATCACGGGCGAGCACGAGGTCACGGCCAGCTTCCAGCCGAAGAATTCCGGCGAGTTCAAGCCAGCCACCGCCACTACCACGGTGACGGTCGCAGGCCAGGATGCTGCCCTGAACGTCGAGGTTCCCGAGAATGCCCCGGCGCGTTCGCGCGTGGAGGTCAAGGCCACCGTGGCTCAGGGCGCTGAGGGCACCGTCCGCTTCCGCCTTGGTGATTCGACGGTGACGGCGAGGGTCAACGATGGTGTCGCCACCGCTGAGCTGCCCACCGGCCCGAACCCAGGGCAGCAGGAGATCACTGCGGAGTTCACCCCCGCGCCACGCAGCGCATTCGCGGCGGGCACGGCCAGCGCTCCGATCACGATCGATGCGGTCACCGGCACGACGATCGAGCTGCGCGCGGATCAGACCGGCCCAGTTCGCCCCGGTCAGCCGGTCAGCATTAGCGCGACCGTCACCCCTGCGGAGAACACTGAGCGGGCAGAGGGCACCGTGGAGTTCCTCATCGACGGCGAGCGGATCACCCGCACGCTGGAGGACCACGCCGCGAGCGTGGAGTTCACCCCAGACCGTGAAGGCGACTTCCCGGTGGAGGCCAAGTTCATCCCGGCGGATGACACCCAAACCCCCGCCGAGGATGTGCTGACTGTGCAGGTGAAGGGCGCTACTGAGACTCAGCTTGAGGTCGCCGCCCCGCAGAGCGTCGAGCCTCTGGTCGAGACCCCGACCACCGTGACCGTGACCCCGGCGGCTGCTGGCACCGTCACCGCCGTGATCGACGGACGCCGCATCTCCGCGGAGGTCCAGGAGGGCACTGGCACCGCCACCCTGCCGCTGGTGTTCCCACGCGAAGGGGAATTCGAGGTTCCTATCACCTTCGTCCCGGCTAACCCGGCAGACGCGAAGCGGGCGACGACCACCACGACGATCACCGTGGCTGCCCCGGCAGCGAGCGACGTCGCGATCGCCCTCGACGGGCCGGATGCCGCGGAGAAGGGCCAGAGCACGAGCTACACCGCGACCCTCACCCCAGAGGTCGGTAGCCAGCGCAGCGTGACGGGTTTCCTGGAGATCCTCATCGACGGCAAGCCGGTCACCAAGGACGGCGAGACTGCCCGCATCCCGGTTGTCGAGGGAATCGCGGAGTTCGACGTGCTGTGGAACCGCGCCGGCGCGCAAGAGCTCACTGCGGTCTTCCACAATGCCTCCGGCGAGGAGGTCTCCCGCACGGCGACGACTGTGACCGTGGCAGGCGATACCGGCACACCGGACGACGGGAATAACCAGAACCCCGACGATGGCAATGACAACCAGGTGACACCGGGCGGCTCCAGCTCCTCGGCGACCACCCCCTTCGCCCCGCTGATCGACTTCTTCCGCATGCTGTGGGAGTGGCTGACCTCGCTGTTCTCCGGTGGGGGTTCCTCCTCCGGCAGCTCTAGCGCCTCCCGTGACTAAGCCCTCCCCCACTCCTACTCCTGCAAGGACTTTTCTATGACTCTGTTGCCTTCTCGTCGCTCGGGCCGCCTCGCCCTGGGCGCCATCACCTCCCTATCCCTGAGTTTCACGCTGCTTTCCGCTGCCCCCATGAGTGCTGCCGCGCCTGTCAAGAAATCGGTGCGGGTCAACCACCAGTGCGTTGAGGACAAGGGGATTGGGTCCAATGGATCCCTGCTGACGCTTTCACCGGATAATGTCGCCGTCGAGTACCCGGAGACCGTGCTCCCCGGCCAGACCTTCACCGTCAAGGTCCAGCCGGGCGGGATGCGCACCGGTGGAAAGGACACGGGGCGGATGAAGTACGATATCGCGCTGCCCCAGGGGGTGAAGATCAGCAACCTGCGCCTCGATGGGGGCGCCTCCGGGCTCAACGCGAACCCGGCGGCCGTGGTGCAGCGGGTTGACGCCTCGGGCAAGCCGAATGCCAATGGCGCTTTCGCACGCATCTGGGACGGCGCGAACTCGGTGAACAATGGCGGGAACGAGAACGACCAATGGTACAACCTCCTCTTCGTGAGTGTTCCTCGCGCGGGCCTGGCGGTGGACAGGAACAAGTCCTTCCGCCTGCCACGTATCGCCTTCGACGTCACCGCCCCCACCACGGTCGGCTCAAAGATCGTGACCGGCCTGCGAGCAGCAGGCACCAGCGCGGGCCCCGCCGGCAAGGAGAACCGGGACAACACCCTCTCCATGCTCGCCAAGGCAAACGTTGCCGATGCGGTCTACTGCACCGCGGATGCCGCCGGTAAGACCCTCACCAGCACCACGGTGGCCCTGCGCGATACCCAGACCGAGTTCGACGAGACCTCCACCGACCTTGAGGTCACCAGCGGCGAAGGGGAGGTCACCCTGAAGGCCCTCGTCAAGGGCACGGATGGTCAGCCCATCACCGAGGGCAAGGTCGAATTCGACCTGGGCGACGGTCAGCGCCGCACCGTGGACGTTCGCGATGGTGTCGCGGAGCTGCGCTACACCTACGCCGAGCTGGCGGACCGCGAGTCAGTCAAGCACAAGGTTGTGGCCCGCTACCTGGGCGTCGAGGGGCGCACGGGTGCTTCGGAGGCAACCACGACGGTGACGGTCAACCCGAAGCCGCGCACCCCGCTGAAGGCCACCGTTGACCTCACAGGCGAGGTCGACGCCACTGCCCCAGCTGACGGCAAGCTGCCGCTGAACCTGCGCGCGGCCGTCGGCGCTGAGCTGGCTGATCCGGCAGCGGACCCGGACGCTGACACCACCCTCGAGGACGGCGTGGAAGTCGTCTTCTTCAACGGTGACCAGGAAATCGGCCGCGCGAAGACCGCCAACGGGGTGGCGGAACTGCAGACCACCGTGCCGGATGAGCCGGCCACGCTGCAGCTGCGCGCCGTCGTCGCGGACTTCGAGAACGAGACCCAGGAGGTCTCCGGTGCCGAGGACACGCTTGAGCTGAAGGTCGCTCCGGTGGCGAAGACCACCCTGCGGCTGGACAAGGTCGAACCGGCCCTGGTCGGCGAGAAGCGGACGCTGAGCGCTCGCTACGAGGTTTCCGCAGGCTCCCCAGAGGGCGCCGAGGTGATTTTCCGTGCCAATGGGATTCGCGTTGGCACCGCGCAGACCGACGCGGAGGGCAACGCGAGCGTGGAGCACGGCTTCGAGCAGGCTGGCCTGCAGAAGATCACCGCGGAGGTCCGGGAGCGCGAGGTGGACGGCCGGGTCTTCAGCAAGGCTGTGGCAGAGCCCGTCACCTTTGAGATTCTGACCGCCAAGGAGGTGGAGACCGGAACCACGCTGACCCGCGAGGATGTCTCGGTCGACCTGGATGCCACCCCGCTGACCGGCGACGCCGTGGCGTTCACCGCGAAGGTGACCGTCGAGGGCGACGAGAAGATCACTGAGGGCGCCACGGTCTCCTTCTTCGACGGTGAGGAGTTCCTGGGCACCGCGCCGGTCAACCCGACTACCGGGGAGGCTCGCTTCGAGTACCGCTTCCCGACCCGCGGTGAGCACCAGGTGCGCGCGGTCTTCGGCGGCCAGGAGGTCGTTAATGACGAGGGCGTGGTCACGGCTGTTTTGAAGCCTTCCGCCTCCGAGGAGCTCACCGTGGAGGTCAAGGCCCACGAGATCGAGGTTGAGGACACCCCCGGCGCCGGTGACGGCAATGGCGGTAACAACGGCGATGATCAGAACCAGGGTGGTTCGGATGGCTCCGACATGGGCTCGACCGACGGTTCGATCCTGCGCAAGCTGCTGATTGCGCTCGGTGCGATCGGCGTGATCAGTGCGGTGATCGCTGCGGTGATGCACGTCCTTCACCAGCGCTAAAGCGCCTAGTGTGAACCCAGGGTGCGGACCGACGCACCCTGGGTTTTTCTTTGCCTGCCTAAGCCGGTCCCATCCCGTCTTATCACTTGCCTCTGAATCTGGCGTGCGCAGCGGTTCGTGTGCACCGGAGGTAGCGGTTGTGGGCGCCGAGATAGTGACGGACGGCCTGCAGCCCAATGCGAAAGGGGCGGGCTCAGCGTTATGTGCTGTGCCCGCCCCTTTTTTGTGTGTTTACGCCCCAAGGCCGGGTGGCGCGATTCACGCGCCACTACCCTTCCTAGGCTTAGCGCTTAGGCGGTCTTGCGGCGGCCGAGCAGGAGGCCCGCGCCTGCGAGTGCGGCGCCGACGAGAACCACGAGGCCCACGCCGTACCCGCCGGTCTTCGGCAGCTTGCCGGACGCGGTATCCGCGACCTGCAGGATCATCGCATCGCCTTGGCCGCTCACTTGGATTTGTCCACTGCTGGTACTGACGGCAGAGATCTTATACTTCTTGGTCTGTTCATCAATGGAGATCTGGAACTCAACCGGCTGGGCCAGCAGGTTGAGCCCCTCGGGAGCCTTAGTCTCGACAAGGAAGAAAGTGCCAGTCTTTTCCACCTTGATGGATTCCTGCCCGGGCTTGATGGTGTAGAGCGGCTTGCCAGCGCTGAAATCGGGCTTGCCGTCCTTCGAGGGGTAAATCTCGAAGGTCGCGCCACCCAGCCCAGGCATCTCCACGATCTTATCGCCGTCGTACTGAGCCTTCTTGAAGGTCAACTTGCCCGGCGGAGTGTCCGGCTGCTTGTAGTTATCAACCACGCAGGACACCGAAGACAGCTTCTTATCTTGCTCGCTCATCTTGACCTTGAAACCAAACTCGCCGTCATTTTCGACCTCAATAGGTTTGGTTACCCCGTCACGGGTTTCGGTACACACAGCATTCTTGTCATCCCTCTTATAGAGGTTGAAACCCGGCTGCTGCGTCTCTACCAGAGTCAGTTCCTGCTCTTGTTCGCTCTGGATGTTCCAGGAGGCAGTGCCACGGTCCTTGTCGGCCGAGGACGTTGCCTTCAGCGACCTCCGAACGAGCTCGCCGTTACCTGGGTCGATGATGTCCTGACCACCGGCAGAGAGGGTGAACTCCCAGCCTGGGGCACCGTCTTCAAGAACCTTGCCGTTTTCGTCAACGATCCGCTTCTTGACGGTCACCTCACCATTGCATCGTGTGGTTACGTCTTGGGCGATTTTCTTCATCTGGTCGGCAAGATTGCTGTAGTTAGACACCCTCACCGTGTGACCAGTGCCCGAGATATCCTCGCCCATGATTTTGACACCTCGCGGACCGTAGGTCCACTTCGACATGTCCGAAGTAACTGTGTTTGACCTCCCATTAGCACGTTCAAACACCTGCAGTGCCCGATTCGGCGCCAGCTTCGCGGCTCTCTCTAGGTTCGCCATAATGAGCTCGCCGCTCTCCTTAGTTCCTTTACGTTCCTTGTCGTTGTAGTTTGCTTCTCGCGCGCCTTGAATCCCGGAGTCAATTCTGTAGTAGACACCAGGTTGTTGCGGCACTTCGTCCCACAGACCTATGCGTTTGATGTCCTTGAGGACATAGTCTTGCTCAACAACCCAATCTTTACCCGTATTTCCGCCAAGCGTCAGGTCAACCATGATCGGCACAACACGGGTACCGGCAGCTTTGAGTTCGTTGGCTGCCTTGATCGCGTCGTTGAGAGCACTAGCCTGAACGAATTCACCACCAATGCCCTTGCTCTTGATTGTCGAGGAGGTCGTGGGCATACCATCAGTGATGAAGTACACCACGTCGTAGTCGTTATCCTTGACCTGCTTCAGGCCCGCTTCCCAGTTCGTAGCACTGTTATTTGCGTTATAGCTCCAGTTCTTAACTACGTCCTTGGCTCGCTGGACGCCCTGCTCCGACTGCATTGAAATATAGGGTGGGTTCTGACCGTGTGTCGTCCCAGCCTGGTTAGCCGGACCGCTACTTGCGAAGTTATAGATTCCGAGCTCAGCTGGGGTGCCCTGCAGGGAATCGATGAATGCATTCGCGGCATTCTTGGATGCCTCGAAACCATTAGTATCTGCGTAGCGGAGCGATGTCGAAAGGTCGGCCACCACAGCAATGCGCAGGCCACAACGCTGCGGCATCGGCGGATTAGGAACTCGCCCGTGAACCCACTTAGCTCCATCTGGTGGCGAGATAATCTCCGGTGGTTTTGGCTCACTCTTTTTCTCGCCATACACATCAAGAGTGACCTTCAGATTCTTGTTCTCCGAGAGATTATTAGTGAAGGTGAATACCGCATCCTTCGGCACGACGGCAGAGTCAACCGGCTTGCCATCCTTTACCGGAACAACGTCCATAGTGATGAAGCCATTGCCAATATTGACGTTGCGCTTCTGCAAGGTGACACCTGGCTCGATCTGATCCAGGGTGAGATTGTACTTCTGCGGGTCCAAGAAGGTCGCGTCAGTCTCGATACGCACGGTTGCGTACTTCATGTGAGATT
Organism: Corynebacterium sp. MSK039; assembly: GCF_030232315.1. Taxonomy (NCBI): domain Bacteria; kingdom Bacillati; phylum Actinomycetota; class Actinomycetes; order Mycobacteriales; family Corynebacteriaceae; genus Corynebacterium; species Corynebacterium sp. MSK039. The sequence goes on along the minus strand of NZ_JASPJL010000005.1, from coordinate 35,494 downwards.
CCTCAGTCACCTTAGCCGTAAAAGCATTGGGCTTCTTCGGATCTACTGGGTCAGCTTTAACTGCAAATTCGTGGCCGATGGCATCAAAGTGACGCCCTTCGACCGCCGGTGGCTTGGGGTCTTCAGAAGAATCTGAACAGTCTTTCACCTCGCCGCTGAAGTCGAAGGACCACTCGGTCTTTGCACCGGCAGCGAACTGGTATCCGTTCTGCGGCTTCGCCGTGACCTTAACGGTGGCCTTTTTGCCCTCGTAGAAATGCTGACCGGCTTGCTTGCGCTCGCCACCAATGAAGTAGTCGACACCCTTCGTGTCTGGAATGTTGATGTAGCCCTTCTCAACACACGATGGCGCGGTGGCTGGATCAACTGCGGTTGGCGCCGCAGGAGTCACGGACGCCCCCGGGTTCGGTTCCGGAGTTGGCTCTGGGTCAGGCTGCGGCTCCGGGTTCGGCTCGGTTGGCGGAGGGGTACTGCCGCTCAAAGTGCCCTTCGGGCTAACGGACACCGTTCCCGATACTTTAGGCGCAGTAAAGTACGGCGAAATTCTAATGATTTCGCCCTTTTTCACTGCAATATTCAGACCATCATGGGTAACCGTCAACGGAGCTTGCTGTGCACTGCCCGATGGTGAAATTTTCGGGGAAAGTGTAGTGTTCCCGACTTTCAGCTCGTATGCCTTCAGCCAGCCAGAACCACCAATTTGAAAATCAAGGCTCGTGATCGTGGCGTCTTCCTCAACCGTGAACTCGAACGGCGGGTTGTACTTTCTGGTATCCAGGTCTTTGAAGTCTCGCTTCTGCGGGCTCACCGGGATCGCCGTGGTCTGCGCCTGCGCAACAGGGGCCGGCAGGCTCGGTAGCGCGCCCGGGATAGCGACGCCGAAAACCAGCGCAAGCGCTGCGGATAGCGCGGCCGCTACACCCATGAACTTTATTTTCATCGTCGCTACCCTTCTTGCTTTCGCTTCTTCGTGATCAACAGCATCAACAGCCCGGCGCCCATCAGCGCCACTGCGGCGAGGACGAGCCCGATGATCTGCACACCAGTCATCGCCAGGTCGCCCTGTCCGCGTTCTTGCTCATCGCCCGGCCCGGGGGTCTCCCCTGGTGGTGGGGTCTCGCCCGGTGGGGTATCCCCTGGGGGCGGGGTGGTAGGTGGCGCCGTCGGTGGCGTCCCCAGTGGGGTCGACGGCGGCGTCTCCGGAGGTTCGGTCGGTGGGGTGGTCGGCGGAACCGTGCTGCTCGTCTTCGCCACGATCACGCCCTCCACCGGGCGAGGGTTATCAGCGACGGTGTGGAAAGGCACCGCCACGAGGAAGGGCTCGATTTCCCGGTACTCCCCCGCCGCAGCACCAGTCGGCGCCTGGGAGGTGACCAGGTAGATGCCCTTCTCGAGGCCTTGGAAGCGGACCTGGCCGGCGTCGTTGGTCACGGCCGTGATCGTGCGGTCGGTCGGCCAGTCAGCGATCTTGTTCGCGCCGGTGTTGCGGATCTTCGCCATGTCCGCAGCGTTCTCCGGGTCGATGCCCTGCAGCTGCTCCAGCTTGATGGTCACGCCCGCGACCTTGCCCGTGGCGGGGCTGAGTGGGTCCCCATTGCCCGGGGAGAGCGTGATGCTCAGCGTGTCGGTCCCGTAGTCGCGGGACACCCCGGGCTGATCACTGAGCCCGGCAACCTTGGCTGCCTCGGCGATACCGACGGCACCGTGTGCGCCGCCGAGCAGGCCAGCGCTGAGGGCGATGGCCGCCATGAGGCTGCGGCTGGTCCGCGCCGCGCGTGCGTGGCTAGTCATCTGCGCCAGCCCCTTCGTCATTCATCGTTTCTGTCGTTTCCTGAGATTCGCGTTCCTGCTTTTGCTTTAGCAGCCACCGCAGCAGCAGTAGCAACACGACAGCTGCTGCCGCGACGAGGACGTACATCCACCACTGCCACCCAGCACCGTGGTTCTTGTCGAAGATTTCGTGGTCCGATTCGTCCAGCGGGACCTGGTGGCCACGCACCAGCAGGCGGTGCGTGTTGATCCCGTAGGGGGTGCAGGTGATCAGGGTGATGTAGTCCTTGCCCTGCTCCGGGCGGAGATCCTCGGTTTCGGTGGGCAGCACGACCTTGATCTGGTCGACCACGTACTTCAGCTTCTCGCCGGAAACCTGGACGTAGAAGGCGTCACCCTTCTCCGCCTTGTTGAGGTGGTCGAACATGGTGGAGTTCGCCAGGCCCGTGTGGCCTGTGATCACCGAGTGCGTGCCCTTGCCGCCGACCGGCAGGTCGGAGCCGAAGAGGTGCCCCAATCCCTTTTGCAAAGTGTCATTATCTGTCCCGTGGAAGATCGGCAGGTCTGCCTTGATCTTCGGGAAGATGAGGCGCGCCATCGCGTCGTTCGCGTCGAGTTGGTCCAGGTATTCCTGGTAGTCCGGGTTGTTCTGATCGAAGCGGGCGAGCCAGGGGTCGAGGATGGGGCCGGTTGTTCGGTGCTCGTTGTACTCGTGGGCACGCTCCCTCTGGGTGTTCTTCACCTCTTGTGGGGTGTTCTTTTCGAGTTTCGCGTAGTCTTGCGCGACCTTCGTAGCGACGTAGTTGTTCCACAGGGTGGACGTCACCGGGTACAGCATCACGAGCACCCCGAGGATCACGAGCACCGCGGCCAGCACGGGGCTGGTCTTGGTGCTGTTGGCACGGCGCGGTTCCTTCTTCGGTTCCACGCTGGTGCTGAGGGTGTGATCCACGGGGTACTCCTGAGGCTGGTTCTGCTTGGCTTGATGTGGGTGAAACCTGGCCCGGGCGATTGCCTTTTCGGGCCAGGTTTTACCTATTCAGCGGGCTATTAGTTCTTAGCGCCGCGGCGTGCGAACCATGCACCGGCTGCCACGATGGCGGCACCGATTGCGGCCAGGATGCCGACACCCATGCCACCGGTCATCGGCAGGTTCGGGGTGGTGTCGTCGGAGTTAACAACCTCACCCGGGTTAGCGCCGACCTGGACGGATGCCAGCTCGTAAACACGCTCCGGGGCAGTCTGCTTAGCAACCAGCTTGAACTCGAGTGCCTCCGGCAGCAGCTCCTTACCCTTCGGAGCCTTGGTCTCAATCAGGCAGTAGTGGGACTGTTCGCCTTCGACAACCTCAGCGTTGTCTTCGAAGTCGTTGACGTGAAGACCGGTAATCTTGACGATACCGTCCTGGCCAGAGACGAAGGTGGTCTTCACCTCGTCACCCTGCTGGCCGTTAACCGGAGTCCAGGAGTCCTTCTTGGTGGTGTCAATGTCGGAGCACTTCTGGCCAGCAGCCTGGCGGACAATCTGGAACTCGGCACCTTCCAGAGCGTTGCGGTCGCCATCAACCTTCTTGAACTGCACGCCACCCCAGTAGGTCTTGACCTTCGGAGTCTCCTTCGGAGTGCTGTTCTCGGAACCGTCCGGGTTGTTCTGGAAGACCAAACCGGTGTTCGGCGCGATGTCGGTAGCTTCCTTGAACTGCGGCTTCAGCGTGGTGGTGATGGTAACGACGACCTTGTCACCAGTACCAAGAGTCTTTGCAACGTCTGGCTTCAGGTTGACATCGACATTGTTGCCCTCGAAGAACTTACCGTCGCGGTCGTCGGTTTCGGACAGAGCCCGCTCCGTACCATCTGCCTTGACAACCTTGACATCAACCTTGGTGACTTCCAGCTTCGGGTCAATCTGGTCAGTGATCTGGAACTGGGTACGCTCCGTGTTCGGCTTCAGCTGGCGAGCGGTACCCGTGACGGTGTAGACCAGCGCTTTGTCGCCGGCGTTCTGGTCCTTGTCCTTAACGGTCTTGGTCGGCTCTTCATCCTTGTAGTTCTTCGGGAATGCGTGAACGTCGTAGTTCCAGGTGGTGCCCTGAGTCTCGTCGCCTACCTTGCCATTGCTGGTCATCGGAACGAAAGCGATGAACGGAACAGCCGGGTCATAGCCTTCCTTCGGACCGGTCTCAACAACCAGGTAAGCGCCAAGAGCCAGATCCTGGCCAACGTTCCACTTGCCGTCCTGGTCGGTCGTGCCGGTTGCGACCTGCGTCAGGGTACCGTTGTCAATCAGAGCCTGAGTCGCCTGGGTACCAGTAGCGAACTCGCCAGCCTTCAGCTTCGAAGCAGCCAGCAGACCCTCGTTGGTGGTGACATCGATGGGGGTAGCGCCATCTGCAGTCTTGTTGATCTTGTAAACGGTGAAGCCGACACCTGCGAGCTTCTCGCCACCATTGGCAATAACGTCCTGGACGTCAGCTTCGGTACCAGACGGCTGACCTTCGCTGGTCGGGTTACCGAACTTATGAATGGTGAGCGAGCCCTTGGCGTCCTTATTTACCAGAGGGGAGTTGCCGGCAGCCTGGTTGATGGTGCTCTCCTGAGCGACAGCGATCGAGCCCGGTGCAGCGATGCCCAGGGAGAGGCCAGCAATGGCGGCAAAAGTGACCGAACGAACGGTCAGAGAGTTCTTCTTCACTGGAGTGAATTCCTTTACATCAGTAGTGACTGGGGCGCGTAGCGCCCCCTCGACGTTCAGCGATTCACTCCGGTTAGCTGCCTTTAAGCTTCGGAAGCCCGTTAAGCCGATCCGCCTTAAAGTTCGCTGGTGGTCACGCGAACCGAAACCCCTTTGTTGACAGATCACTTTTGTTATGACTTCAACATTTTTCTGGACTTCAGTCCCGCGATCCCCACCTAGTGAATCGCACACCTTCAACCTATAACGAACGGCGCTCGTCCAACATCCCCACAGGTAAAGCGGCTGAGACATGCGTTACTTCCCCTTGAAAACCAACCTGACGGGCACGACCCAAAACCCGCCCCACCTGGACTATTGAACACTTTTTCTTTATAAATGCACAAGCAATGCGCTCCCCCCCTTATTGGGGTAGCGAGCGATAAGCGTCTCACAGGAAAAATTGAGCCTTCCCGAATCACACAGCGAAGAATAGACTTCAGTTCCCCACGCTCCACCGGGGCGAACCCCAGCCCTTCAACAGAGGTTAGGACCTATGACAGACCAACCCCCCGCACCGGACACGCCGGGTGCGCCCCCGGCCCGCCGAGGCAAGAAACTGAACGCCAACGCGATCATCGCCGTCGTCCTCATCCTCGCCGGCCTGGGCGTGCTGCTATACCCGGTGCTCGCCACCCAGTGGAATAACTACCAGCAGTCCCGCGCCGCCGAGGCCTATTCGCAGCTGGAAAAGGGCGTCCCGCCAGAGATCCTCAACAAGGCCTGGGAGGAGGCGCAGCAATACAACGCCAACCTGGGAGACATCGACCCCGGCGATGCCTGGACCAGCTCCGACGACGAGAGCTCCCCCGCCTATCAGCGTTACCTGAAGTACCTCTCCGTCCTGAACGACACCGAGGCCATGGGCCGCATCGTGCTGCCCTCCATCAAGTCCGACCTGCCCATCTTCCACGGCACTTCGGACCGCGTGCTGGCCCGCGGGGTGGGCCATCTCTACGGCACGGACCTGCCCGTCGGCGCACCAGGGGAGCCCGGCGAGGATGGCTCCATCCCGCCCGCTCCACCAGAGGGCCGACTCTCCGCACTTTCTGCCCACACCGGCCTGCAGAACGCCACCCTGTGGGACAACCTCGACCAGATCGAGAAGGGCGACCCGGTCTACATCGCCGCGGCGGGCGAGAAGCTGAAGTACGAGGTCCGGGATATCGAGGTCGTCACCCCGGATAAGACCAGCCTGTTGCGCCGCACGCCGAATAAGGACCTGGTCACGCTCATCACGTGCACCCCCTATGGCATCAATACCCACCGGCTGATCATCACCGCCGAGCGCGTGCCGATGGACCCGCAGGAGGAATCGGTCTTCGATGGGCAGGGCACCACGTGGCAGTGGTGGATGTGGGCCATCCTCGCAGCCGCCGCGATCATTGTGCTGCTGCTGATCCGCTGGTGGTGGAAGAACTTCCGCAGCCAGAAGGGCGGCGAGGCCGCCGCACCCAACGCCAGCGACACCACGGCGAGCTAGCGGGCAGAACAACTCGCCACCTCGCTCTCTAGCCAACCACCGGTGCCAACACACCCCCGCCCGCAACAGCAATTCCCACTAGGTGAACACCCCCGTCCGGGCAATGGAACTGACATGTGTTCTGTTTCACGCTAAACTGGGGCACATGATTTCCCCTCACCCGCGCAACGGCGGCGCCATTCTCCTTATTAGCCGCGGCGGGGCCTAGTAGGTAGACACACCAACAACCGACCGGCTCCCCGTCGCGGGGTTTTTGCATGCCGGTCGGTTTTTTCATTGCCACAGCACGACACCGACAAAACTTAGGGAAGAAACCATGAGCAACACCGACTCCTTCATCTCCGCACCAGCCCAAATCCAGACCCCCAACGGGGAAATCCCAGCAGGACAGCCAGCCTGGAACAAGCAGCGCAACTCGCAGATGCCCAACCGCCGCTACCTGCCATTCTTCGAGGAAGTCGACCACATCACCCTGCCGGACCGCACCTGGCCAGATAAGGTCATCGACCGCGCCCCGCAGTGGTGTGCGGTCGACCTGCGCGACGGCAACCAGGCCCTGATCGACCCCATGAGCCCAGAGCGCAAGCGCCGCATGTTCGACATGCTGGTGGAGATGGGATACAAGGAGATCGAGGTCGGCTTCCCGTCCGCGTCCCAGACGGACTACGACTTCGTCCGCGAGATCATCGAAGAGAACAAGATCCCGGATGACGTCACCATCCAGGTCCTGGTCCAGGCCCGTGAGCACCTGATCCGCCGCACCTTCGAGGCCTGCGCCGGCGCGAAGAACGTCATCGTCCACTTCTACAACTCCACCTCCGAGCTGCAGCGCCGTGTGGTCTTCCGCAAGGACAAGGAAGGCATCAAGAAGCTGGCCACCGACGCAGCCCACCTGATCAAGGAAATCGCCCAGGACTACCCGGACACCAACTGGCGCTGGGAGTACTCCCCGGAGTCCTTCACCGGCACCGAGATCGAGTACGCCAAGGAAGTCTGCGACGCGGTCGTCGAGGTCATCGACCCGACCCCGGAGAACCCGATCATCATCAACCTGCCCTCCACGGTGGAGATGATCACCCCGAACGTCTACGCGGACTCCATCGAGTGGATGCACCGCAACCTGAACCGCCGCGACTCCATCATCCTGTCCCTGCACCCGCACAACGACCGCGGCGAGGGCGTGGCCGCCGCCGAGCTGGGCTACCTGGCCGGCGCCGACCGCATCGAGGGCTGCCTGTTCGGCAACGGTGAGCGCACCGGCAACGTCTGCCTGGTCACCCTGGGCCTGAACATGCTGACCCAGGGCGTGGACCCGCAGATCGACTTCTCCGACATCGACCAGATCCGCCGCACCGTGGAGTACTGCAACCAGCTGCGCGTCCCGGAACGCCACCCGTACGGCGGTGAGCTGGTATTCACCGCGTTCTCCGGCTCCCACCAGGACGCCATCAACAAGGGCCTGGCAGCCATGGCGGAGCGCGACGCCGCCGAGGACACCCCGGAGGACCCGGCAAGCGCGGACTCCGAGACCCTGACCGAGGCCGTCCGCAACGTCACCTGGGAGGTGCCGTATCTGCCGATCGACCCGAAGGACATCGGGCGCTCCTACGAGGCCGTGATCCGCGTGAACTCCCAGTCCGGTAAGGGCGGGGTCGCCTACATCATGAAGACCGACCACAACCTGGACCTGCCGCGCCCGATGCAGGTGGAGTTCTCCGGCATCGTCCAGGCAGTCACCGACGCCGAGGGCGGCGAAGTGAACCCGAAGGCCATGTGGGACATCTTCGCCACCGAGTACCTGGACCGCACCGCGCCGGTGGACGTGATCTCCACGACCGTCGACGGCGGCCAGAACGAGGGCGAGGAGTCCGCCGTGACCTCCCAGATCGAGTTCAACGGCGAGCCGAAGACCCTCAAGGGCCGCGGTAACGGCCCGATCGCCGCCTACTGCAACGCCCTGGAGTGCCTGGGCGTGGACGTGGAGGTTCAGGAGTACAGCCAGCACGCCCGCACCAGCGGTGACGACGCCGAAGCCGCCGCCTACGTGCTGGCCGAGGTCAACGGGCAGCGCGTCTGGGGTGCCGGTATTGCGGGCTCAATTACCTACGCCTCCCTGAAGGCGGTGACCTCCGCGGTCAACCGCGCGCTGAATAGCTAGCAGGGAGGCTCCCGGGGGACGGGGCGGGGCACGGGCGCGTAGGTGGCGTTCCGGCCCCGCCCTTCGTCGTGCGTGGGGATCGCGATCCTCCGCCCCGCCCTCCATCGTGCGTGGACTGAGCGTGGGGTGAAGGGAACACGGGGCCACGCGCCCGCGGGGTGAGCTGTGGACGCGGGTGCACCGCCGTGTGCACGGGCGGCGAAGCTGCGCGCCCGCGGGGTGGGTGCGGGGTGCGTGGACTAACATGGTTCCCAATGAATAACCAGCAGTTTTCGGATTCGGGCGACCGCCCCGCACCCCGTCGCCGCGCCCGCCGTAGGGTCAGCCGCCGCGCCGGCTCCCCGTCGGCGGCAGCCGTCGCCTCCGCATCCGCCGTCGAGGCCGCCGAAGCGCTCCGTCCGAGCAGCCGACGCTCGGACGCAGACGGCACCAGCTACCCCAAGACCAGCCGGGACGGCTCCGCCCAGCCCGGCCCGGGTCACTCGAGCTCGGGCCACTCGGACACCGGCAGCGCAGACGCGAACTCCGCAGGCACGGGCGCCGCGACCACCGGCAACGCCGCCGAACCCTCCGAGCACCCCAGCCCGGCCCACACCATCCCCACCCCGCCCAGCGTTGAGGACGCCCCCACCGTCGCGGTGGCCGTCACCACCAGCGGGATCCACCCGACCACGGCCCGGCTCATCGCCCTGGCCGCGGTCTACTACGACGCCGACGGCGCCGAGGCCGGCCACTTCGTCCAGGCCCTCAACCCCAGCGAGGACCCCGGCCCGTGGCACATGCACGGCTTCGACGCCGGCGAGCTCGCCCAGCAGATTGGCTTCGCCACCGCCGCCGCGGAGATCAAGGCAGCCCTCGATGGCCGCGAGGTGATCCTCCACGACGCCCCCCTCGCCTGGGGTTTCATCACCCACGAGTTCCGCCGGGCCCAGCGGGCCGCCAACCGCGGCCGTGGGCGTGGCCGCTCCGGCAGGGGACGTGGGCGTGGCCGCAGCAAGGCCATCCCCACCCCGGAACCGGCGGTACTGATCGACACCCTGGCCACCACTCGCCGCCAGGAGATGCCCGCCGTGGACCCCCGCGCCAGGGCGGTCGCGCAGCTCTACCCGCATAACGCCCCGGCCGATGCTCTCCCGGAGCTCGGCGCGGCGGCCTCCGACCAGCGGGCCGCCATGCCAGCCGAGGAGCTTCTGGTCGCCGATGCCCGCCTGCTCGGGGCGCTGCACGCAGCGCAGCAGGAACAGGCAGACCGTGACGGCGGCGACGTCGTCCGCCTCGACCCCGAGGACCTGACCGCGGACCAGTTCGGTTTGCAGCGCAGCGCCATCCGCGTGGACGCCATCAACGCCCCGCGCCCGCTCGAGAACCCCGGCACCCCGGAGAGCGAGGACGGTAGCTGGCAGCTCGTCGCGGGCATGGAATTCGTGGTCAGCCCGGACGTCGCCCGCGATCCGGACGAGCTCATCGAGCAGGGCGTGGCGGCCGGACTGGTGTACTCCGAGAAGCTGAACCGCACCTCCAGCCTGGTGGTCTGCAATCAAAACTTCGAGCTGCGCGGCAAGGCCATGCACGCCGATCGGAAGGACATTCCGCTGCTCAGTGACGAGGAGTTCCTGGGCGCGCTCGAGGATGTCGCCGAGGGGACGCGGAACACCGACGCGGGCCGCGGCGGTGGCCAGCGGGGTGGTCAACGAGGGAATGGCCAGCGCAGTGGGAGCGGTGGCGGCCGTGGCGGTAGTGGCCGTGGTGGTGGCCAGCGCTCCGGCGGTCACGGCGGCGGCCGGTCTGGTTCCGGTGGTTCGGGGTCGGGTTCCGGTAACCGGCGCAAGCGCTCGCGCGGGGGACGCCGCCGTGGCGGCGGCTCGCAGGGCGGCGGCCGTAACAACGACGGCGCTCAAAACGGTTCCGGCAGCGGCAGCAGCCAGGCCGGGAAGAACAACTCCGGCGGCCAGAACACCGACGGCAAGAACCCGAAGAACACCGGGAAAAATAACTCCGAGCAGCCGAAACGCAAACGCAAGCGCGGTGGACGTCGCCGTGGCCGCGGCGGACGCGGGTCGAACGGACAAGGCAGCAAGACTAACGTAGGCAAACGTGAAAACTAAGAATCCGAACGGCAACGGCGGCACTCGCCGCATGAGCCTGCGCAGCCGCATCGCCTGCCAGGCCGCAGACCTCGCGACGTGGGCGTCCCAAAAGACCGGCCGCGGCGCGGGCGGAATGATCGGCGGGCTCATCGCCAACGCCATCGACCCGAACCTCCTCGCGCAGCTCGGCCAGGGCCGCCCGACGGTGCTGGTCACCGGCACGAACGGCAAGTCCACGACCACCCGGATGCTCGCGCACGCACTGGAGTCCCGCTACAGCGTCGCCACCAACGAGGGCGGCGACAACATGGACGCCGGCGTCATCTCCGCGCTGCTCGCGGGAAGGGGCAAGGACGTCGTCGCGCTCGAGGTCGACGAGCTCCACGTCCCGAATATCGCGGAGAAGCTGGACGCGGACGTGCTCGTCCTGCTCAACCTCACCCGCGACCAGCTGGACCGTGTGGGCGAGATCAACAAGATCGAACGCGCGCTGCGAGCCTGCGTGGAAGCGCGGCCGGACATGACGGTGATCGCGAACTGCGACGACGTCCAGGTCACCTCCGTGGCGTGGGACGCGCCGAACGTCGTGTGGGTCTCCGCGGGTGCCGGCTTCGTGGGGGACTCCACCAGCTGCCCGCGCACCGGCGGGCACATCGTTCGCACCGAGGACGACTGGTACGCCGTGAAGAAGCTCCCGGATGGGCGCGAGTTCCGCCGGCCCGAGCCGACCTGGTGGGTCGATAAAGACGGCCTCGGCCATGCCGGGGAAGGCGCTCGTGCCGGTGGTGCTGGTGCGAGCGGCGCTGGTGCGAGCGGCGCTGACGTGGTTAGCGCTGGCGCGGGTGGCCAGACCCTGCCCATGAACCTGCAGCTCCCCGGCCGCGCCAACCGCGGCAATGCGGCCCAGGCGATCGCGGCAGCCGTCGTCATGGACGTGCCGGTCAAGGATGCGCTGCGCGCCGCGGAGGAGGTCACGGACGTCGCCGGACGCTACTCCCTCGTCGAGTTCGAGGGCCGCACGCTGCGCCTCATGCTCGCGAAGAACCCCGCGGGCTGGCAGGAAGCGCTGTCGATGATTGACCGGGGCGTGGACTCCGTCGTCATTGCCGTGAACGGGCAGGTCGCGGACGGGCAGGATCTCTCCTGGATTTGGGACGTCCGCTTCGAAGACTTCGAGGGCCAGCAGGTGCTCGCCGCAGGTGAGCGCGGCACCGACCTGGCCGTGCGGCTGGGCTACGCCGGGGTGCGGCACACGCTGATCAAGGACACGGTGGACGCCGTGCTGGCGTGCCCGCCCGGCCGCGTGGAGGTGCTCGCGAACTACACCGCCTTCCGCGACCTGAAGCGCGAGCTGGAGCGGCGCGGCGCGACAACCGTCGAGGCTGATGAGGCTAACGGCACGGATGCCATCAGCACCACCGGCGAGGCGACAACCACCGCGACCGAGGAGGACGCACGATAATGGCAGAACTCAACATTGGCCTGGTACTGCCCGACGTGCTCGGCACCTACGGCGACGACGGCAACGCGCTCGTGCTGCGGCAACGCGCCCGCCTGCGCGGCATCACCGCGGAGATCCACACCATCCGCTACGGGGAGGCCGTCCCGGAGACGCTGGACGTCTACACCCTGGGTGGCGGCGAGGACGTCGCCCAGCTGCTGGCCGCGGAGCACCTGCGGGCCGACGGTGGTCTGGTGCGCGCGGCTGAGTCGGGGCGGCCGGTGCTCGCGATTTGTGCGGGCCTGCAGGTGCTCGGCGAGTCCTTCCACGCTGGTGGGAAGCTCGCGGAGGGGCTTGGTCTGCTGGATGCGACGACGTCCCAGCTGGGCGAGCGCATGATCGGCGAGCTGCACTCGGAGCCTTACCGGCCGGGTGGTAACGGCGGCGGTGCTGGTGCTGGTGCGGGCGGCGCGAATGCTGGCGACGGGGCGGGTGCCCAGTCGCTGGCCGCTGACCTGAACGAACTGACCGAGCCGCTCACCGGCTTCGCCAACCACATGGGTGCGACGATTCTGGGTCCCGATGCCCGCCCGCTGGGCATCCTGCGCGCCCGCGGCGGGATGGTCGGAAACACGGACGCGCACGGTGTTGAGGCTGCTGACGTCGTAGTAAATAACAGCGAGAAACAGCAAAGCTACGAGGGTGCGGTGCAGGGTTCCGTGATCGCGACGTACATGCATGGGCCGGCGCTGGCGCGGAATCCGCAGCTCGCGGACGTGCTGCTCGCGCGTGCGCTCGGGACGACCGTGGCTGAGCTGCCGGCGCTGGGTGCGGGCAGCATCGCGGAGTTCGAGGGCGTGCCGGCCGGGGACGCTGGCCACGGCGCGGGCCGCGCTGCGAGCGCTGGCCGGGCGGGCGCTGGTGCAGGTGCTGATGCTGGTGCCGGGAGCCCGGACGGCCGTGAATTCGCGGCACAACTCACCGCTGAGGTGGAGCAGCTGCGCCGCGAGCGCCTGGGCTAGTTCACCCGCGAGCGCCTGGGCTACCCCCTTCGCGCGCCCCTACCCCGCCTCTATGCACGTTTTGCAGAGTTTCAGGTCGCTTTTTGACCAATTTCCGGCATCAAACTCTGCAAAACGCACGAGGGAGGGGAAGGGGAGAGCAAAACACATCGGGCCCCGCCCCTAGCTCGCGCAGCCCCTTAACGCGTGCCTCTCGCGCCCCCGCGCGCCCCTCGCGCGCACCCTTTGCACGTTTTGCAGAGTTTGATGTCGCTTTTTGAGCAATTTCCGGCATCAAACTCTGCAAAACGCACATGGGGGGGAGCACAACGCATCAGGCTCGCAGCCAGCGGGCGTGCGCCCGCCCAGAGCCCATCCCCGGCGGCCAGCGGGTGAGCGCCCGCTCCCCTCGGTATATTCGGTGCTCATGGTCGCCCACATCCACGATTGCATCATTGTCGGCGCCGGCCAGGCCGGGCTCTCCACCGCGTTCTACCTGCAAAGACGCGGAATCACCCCAGTCATCCTGGACAACCAGCCCGGCCCCGGCGCCGCGTGGCGACACGTCTGGCCCTCCATGACTCTGTTCTCCACCCCGGGTTTCTCCAACATGTCGGGCATGCTGATGCCGAAGTACCGCGGGCCCGGGGACTACCCGGACGCCCAGCACGTCATCGACTATTTCACCGCGTACGAGCAACGTTATGGCTTCGACATTCGGCGCCCTGTTGACGTCCTGAAAGTAAACGCAGACACCGCGGGCGGCTTCGTCCTCGACACCAGCGAGGGCGAGTTCCGGGCGCGCACCGTCGTCGCGGCGACGGGCACGTGGTCGGCACCGTTCGTCCCCTTCCTGCCCGGCACCTTCCGCGGGCGGCAGCGGCATTCCGCGACGTACCCGGGGCCGGAAGAGTTCCGCGGCAAGAAGGTCGCGGTGGTCGGCGCGGCGAACTCGGGGGCGCAGATCGCGGCGGAGCTCACGGACGTCGCGGAGGTCACGTGGTTCACCCGCCACGAGCCGCGGTGGATGCCCGACGACGTCGACGGGCGCGTCCTGTTCCGCCGGAATCGGGAACGCGCGCAGGCTGTTTTTGCTGGTGAGGACGACCCCGGTGGCGATCGCAATCTCGGGGAGATCGTGATGCTGCCGAAGGTACTGGAGGCCCGGGACTCGGGTGCGTTGCGAGCGACACCGATGTTCGACTCCCTGGACGAGCTGACGGAGGCGGGCTTCAATGAGCTCGTGTGGTGCACGGGTTTCCGCCCGGCGGTGCGGCCGTTCCGCGAGCTGGTGCGGACGACGGATTCGGGGCGGTTGCGCTCCGTTGTATCCGGGTTTTACCTGGTGGGTCTCGGGGAGACGACGGGCCCCGGTTCCGGCACGATCATGGGTGTGCAGCCTTTCGCGCGCGAGGTGGCTGGGGAGATCGCGGAGGAGCTGGCCTAGGAAGCCTCCTTATTCACGTGCCTTTTCCGCACGTGCGCTGGGTTAGAGGGCCCCTTCTTTCACGTGCTCTGTTCGGATCCCCCGAGCCCCGCCCCTTTTTCCGCGCGTTTTGCAGAGTTTGATGCCGGAAATTGGGTCAAAAGCGGCATCAAACTCTGCAAAACATAAGAGGGACGGGCGGGGTGGGTTAGGGCGCAGCGGGCGGGGTGGGCCGGTGGAGCAGAGCGGACGAGTGGAGCGGGGTGAGCGGGCCGGGCTGGCTAAGAACCAAATGGGCTAGAGCTTCAGCTGGGTGCGGCCCGCGAACGCGCGGGAGAGCGTGAGCTCGTCGACGAACTCCAAGTCCCCACCCATGGGGATCCCGCTGGCCAGGCGCGAGACCGTCAGCCCCGGGAACTCCTTCAGCAAACGCCCCAGGTAGGAGGCCGTCGCCTCGCCCTCGGTATTCGGATCCGTCGCGATGATGACCTCGGTGATCTCCGGGGCCTCGCGGTACTCGACCTCGTCGGCACCGCGTTCGTTGCCACCGCCTTCGGGCGCGCCCGCACCCGGGGCCGCGCTGCTGCCGCCCGGGCCTAAGCCGTCGCTGCCCACGCCAGCGCCACCAGCACCACTGCCGCCACCAGAGCCAGCGCCACCAGCACCAGCACCGCCGTCCATCAGCGACCCCTGCACCGGCCCACTGGCCGACGCGTGCGGTGCGCTCACCGCCACGTCCGGCAGCACCCCACCGATCCGCTGTACCAGCGCGGTCACGTTCAGCTCCCCCGGCCCCACGCCATTCAGCGGGTCCAGCGCCCCACCGAGCACGTGGTATCTGCCCCGGTACTCACCGGTGCGCTCGATGACCTGGATGTCCTTCGGCTCCTCAACCACGCACACCAGGCTGGCGTCCCTGGAGGAATCCGCGCAGATGCGGCAGACGTCCTCCTGGGAGATGTTGTGGCAGATACGGCAAAACGCCACGCCGGAGTGCAGATTCCCCAGCGCGGCTTGGAAACGTTCGATGTCCTCGCCGGTCGCGGTTTCCAGCAGGTGGAGGGCGATGCGCTGCGCGCTTTTCGGCCCAATGCCTGGGAGGCTGGCGAACTCGTCGATGACGTCCTGAAGCGGACCTTCAAACAAAGTGAACTTTCCCCGTTTCTTCAGTGGCGCTTAGCCGTAATGCGTGCCCCGCGCGCCCCGCCCCCCCCACCGGCCGCGCGGGTTCGAAGTGTTAGAAAGGCAGTCCGCCGCCACCGAGGTCAGCCAGCGGGCCCATCTTCTCCTGGGCGAGGTCCTGCAGCTTCTGGTTGGCGTCCTGGAATGCGCCGATGATGAGGTCCTGGAGGGTTTCGACGTCCTCCGGGTCCACGACCTCCGGGTCGATCTTCAGGTCCTGAACCTCGCCGCCGCCGGAGAGTACGAGGGTGACCTTGCCGTTGCCGGCCTCCCCAACAATGGAGGACGCGACGATTTCCGCCTGCGCCTCCTGCAGCTGCTTCTGCATGCGCTGGGCCTGGGCCATGATGTCGTTCATGTTTGGCTGGGACATTTTCCTTGTTCCTTCGCTTCTCGGTTTCTAGGGTTTTTGTTCTTCTTCGGCTGCCACTTTACCCATTCGGTCGGAGCTTGTCGGTGGCAGTTCACTGTGTATTGTTCTGTGCGTTTTCCTAGCGTGTGCGCTCGCCGCCGAGGATGTTCTCGATGAGCTCACCTGCGATCTCCAGGGCGGGCCGCGTTTCGCGCTTCCCGGCCTCCCCAGTAGCGAGGTCGTCCATGATTTCGTCTTGCTGCCTGCGGAGGGCTTCCTCTGGGTCGGTGGGTTGGGTCCTTTGATTTGGGACGTCAACCCCTTGGCCTTCGAAAGCGCTACCGTTGTTGGGCTGCCCGGCGGGGTGTGGGCCGCCCGGCTGACCGCCCTGTGGGGCGCCGCCGACCGGCCCGGGGTCCGCGTTGCCTGCACCCGGTGTGGGGCCGTTGGGGTAGCCGCCGGGGCCGGAGTCCCAGGGGTCCTCCGGCGGTTCGTCGGGGAGGGGCACGCCGTTGAAGCCGTTGGCGAGCTTGTATTCCCTGCTGGCGGCGTATTTCGCGGCGCGGGCACGCCAGCCGCTCTGGGGCTTGGCCTCTTCCTGATGGCTTGGCCCCTGGGGGGCTGGGGTTGGGGCCGTTGCCTGGGCAGCGCTGGCCTCGGCCATGCGGCGGGCGCGCTCGAGGGCGCTGCTGCCCGCGCTGGGCTGGACGGGTTGGGTCGGCTGAGTTGGCTGGCTGGCCTGCTTCGGCACAGTCTGGCTTGTTCCAGCTTCCCCACCCGGCGCGGACTGGTCGGACTGCGTCGGGGCAGCCTTGCCCGCACCGGTCTCCTCGCCTGGCTCGTGCCTGCCGGCATCGCTCACACCGGTCGGTGCAGGCGACGCAGCCTGCGAGGAGTCCGCCTGGCTGTGCTGACTGGGCTCTGTCTGGCTTGCCGTTGGCTGGCTTAACGCTGACTCGCTAGCCTCCGCACCGTTGGTGCTGTTCCCGCTGGTCGTGCTGGTTGGTGTTGCCGACTCAGCCGGGGCCTCCTCAGCTGAGCCGGCCTGGGCTTTTCCCGGGTTAGTCCCGCCAACGGTGGCGACCACCGTGTGCGCGGTGCCGAGGACCTCCTCGGCCGCCTTGCTATAAATCGGTGCGCTGCGGTCGCTGTTGACGAACTTCGCCAGCGCGCCCGTGGCGTGCTCCACCACGATCTGATCCGCGGTGGGTTGCTCTGCTGCCAGGGTGGCGTCGCGCCCAGCGATCCACGCGCTCAGGTCGTGCTCGCGCACCTTTTCGAGGATCTGTTGCCAGGCCTGCTCGTCGACCTGCGAGGCTTCGCCGGATGGCGCAGCCTCGGTGTTCGCAACAGCCTCGGTGGGTTGTGCAGCCTCGGCGGGCGCCTCAGCAGGTTCCTCGGACGGCTGTCCGGAAGGTTGCTCGGTGTTCTCGGCCTGGGCATTCCCCGACTGGGACTGCTGGGCAGAAGGCTCGTCACCGCTGGCCGCTGGGCTGGGCTGCGACTGTGGCTGGGCCACGGCACCAGCGCCCTGGGCCTGACCTGCGCCTGCTTGCTGCGATGCCTGACCTGCGCCCGCCTGCTGCGGCGCTTGGCCCGCGTTCGCGCGGGCGGCCCGGCGGCGGTCCATGATCTCCCGAGCCTCGCGGGCCTGGGCGATCGCCGGATCCTCCTCCGGAGCACCGGCAGTGCTGTTCTCCTGCCCGGCAGCCTGCGCTGAATCATTCACATCTTGCGCCGCTGTTGCAGCACCCTGCTGCTCCTGCGCGTCATTCGCAGGCTGCTGGGCGCGAGCCGCCTCCGCGGCCTCCTGCACGGCTGACTTCTCCGGCTGGGGCGCTGCCCCCTGACCGGCCGGAACAGCGCCCTGTGCGGTGCTCTGCCCATCACTCTGCTCAGCAGCCTGGTCCTCGGCCTCCTGGCCAGGCTGACCGGACTGGCCAGACTCACCGGACTGCGTGGACCGGCCAGCCTGAGCAGCAGCATTCCCCGGCTGTTCTGGCTGCTGCGACGCCACGTTCTGCTGCGTCGCCTCCTGCGGCGCCGCGTCCTGCGACTTCACAGCACCCGACTCCACCGACGCAGCCGCCACCGATGCAGCCTCCGCCGACGCCTTGCGGCGCCGCGGCCGCTCATAACGCTTACCGCTCGACAGGCCCGACGCATCCCCCTGCGGGGTCGCCCCAGCGCCCACGGCCGGGCTCGCCAGCCCACCGCTAGCACCCATCGGCCCGGCAGCGCGCACCCCCGTGCCCTGCTCCAGCGCCTCAACACGCTGCGCGAGCGCCTCCACCGTCATACCCGCGGCCGGAAGCGCCATCCGCGCGCACAAAATCTCCAACAGCAACCGCGGCGACGTCGCCCCACGCATCTGCGCGAGACCATCGTTGACCACCGCAGCACACCGCGTCAGCGTCGCCGGCCCCAGCGCCTCGGCCTGCTGCCGCAGCCCGTCCTGCTCCTGGGCCGGCACATCCACCAGTCCGCGCTCGAAAGCATCCGGCACCGCCTGGACAATCAGCAGGTCGCGAAAGCGATCCAACAGGTCCATCGCAAAGCGGCGCGGGTCATAACCGGCGTTGATGACATCGTCGACAACCGCGAACAAACCCGCCTGATCCTGGGCAGCCAACGCCTCCGCGGAACGGTCCAGCAGCGAAGAGTCCGTCACGCCCAGCAGCGCCACCGCCCGCTGGTAAGTCACGCCCTCCGGGCCAGCACCGGCGAGCAGCTGATCCATGATGGACAGCGAGTCACGCGGCGAACCCCCGCCTGCGCGCACGACCAGCGGATACACGGCGTCCTCGACCACCGCGCCCTCGTCGGCGACGATGCGCTCCAACAGGCCGCGCATGTCCGGCGGGGTGAGCAACCGGAAAGGGTAGTTGTGCGTCCGCGAGCGGATCGTCGCCAGCAGCTTCTCCGGCTCAGTGGTCGCGAAGATAAAGATGAGGTGCTCCGGCGGTTCCTCCACGATCTTCAGGAGGGTGTTGAAGCCCTCCGTGGTGATCATGTGCGCCTCATCGATGATGAACACGCGGTAGCGGGAATCCGCGGGCGCGTAGAACGCCCGGTCGCGCAGCTCACGCATGTCATCCACACCACGGTGGGAGGCGGCGTCCAGCTCGGTGACGTCCAAGCTGCCCGGGCCGCCAGGGGCGAGCGCGATGCAGGAATCGCACTTCCCGCACGGCGTCGACGTCGGACCCTCCACGCAGTTCAGCGAGCGCGCGAGGATGCGTGCCGAGGAGGTCTTACCGCAACCGCGCGGGCCCGAGAACAAGTACGCATGGTTGATGCGCCCACTGTCCAGCGCGACGGACAGCGGCTCGGTTACATGCTCCTGCCCCACGACCTCGGCAAACGAGGCCGGGCGGTACTTCCGGTATAAAGCCACGCCCCTAGGTTACCCGGCGGGGCAGACACGCCAATTCGGTCCTTCTCCCCCAGTACCTTTGCGGTCCGGCTTACTTCTTTGGGGCCGCCCTCCCTTTTTTCATGACGACGACGCCGCCGGTGTCACAGCAGCGGGTAGCCGTCCCCGTCCTCGAAATATGGCCGGCGCCTAAGAGGATCATGATGAACTCGACCATCGACCAGATGTACACCGCGAGGAGGATCGGGATGCCGATGAGAAGGATGGAGGTGGCCCAGCCGAAAATCGTGAGCCCCAGCTGCCACTTCGCCCGACGCTGATAGCCCAGGTAAAAGTTGTGCACGCCCAGCGTTCCCAGGAACACCGCCAGCACAGCAGCGACGATCGAGTTGCGGGAGCTGGAGGGCATGGCATCAAAATCGTTGGAGCCGTGGTTCGGATAGCCGGGGACCGCGGAGGATGCGGCGAGGCCGTGGCCGCCGTGGCCGTGGTAGCCGCTATGGCTGCCCTCGGCGCTATCCATGCCGGTGGGGAATCCGGGCAACCCCTGGTGCTTGGGCTCGTACTGCTGGCCGGGGTTGTACTGGGGCTTGTTCGGGTACCCAGGCTTGTTCTGGTAGCTGGACTTGTTCGCGGCGTGGTCTGCCTGCAGATCGTCGTAGAGGTCGCGGTACTCGTCGGCGATGGGATTGTGCGGGTTTTGGAAATCGCCGAACCCACCCATCGGGTCGCCGATGAACGGGTCCTCCCCGTGGGGGTTGGAGTGCCCGTGAGAGTACGGGTTCTTCGCCATCATCGCCTCCTCGTACCTCCTGTCCTCAATCCTTCGGTTTACTTTTGCCACCTGCGTCCACGACCAGCGGGATTCGCGAGCCGGCGCTGCAAGGCTCGTAGTCTGCCGCAGCCTAGCGCATGAGGTCGTTGATATTAACCTGCTGCTCGACCAAGTAGTTCTGGAGCTCGTCCACGCCGTTGCGTCCCTCTTCGGCAGCGCGGTCAAGGATTTCCAGTTCGGCGTCGGTGATCATCACCAGCTGGGCCGGCACCGTCAGCCGACCGGGGTGCGTGTAGTCGAAGCCCTTCTCGCTCACCGGACCATCCGCACCGACCTGGTCGGCTTTCTTGGAGCCGTCCCCGCCGTCACCAGCGATCTCGTGGACCTGCGGAACACCCTTCTCCCAGAGGAAAGGCACGATCAGCAGCCCGTGACGGGCGGACAGCCCCTCGCGCACGTGGTCGCCCAGCCCGCGCATCACCGTGCCCGGCTGCGGGGTCCACACGCCTGGATCCTGGGAGACCATCGTCGCGGCGGCGGCCACCAGGTTCGGCGCAAGGTCATCGTGTCCGGCAGCCACCGTGACGAACTCGACCCGCACCTCGGTGCCCGGTTCCGCCTCCAGGCCGACCTCGATGCGCCCTGCGTCCAGGCTCATCGCGACGGTCTCCGGCGCGGCCGTGCCGTCCCCACCGAGGGCGACGGATGCGGCAGCGAACTCCGGGAAGGACTCACCAACCCGGTAGGTGTCCACCTCAAGGGGTTCGGGCAGCAGCTGCTCGACCCAGGCGAAAGTTTCCTCTTGGTTCATGTGTCCTCCTTAAGCTCCGACGTGGCCAGGCCTTAGGCCCCGGCCTCCACGGCCTCGATCGCGGCGAGCAGCACGCAGGTCGCAAAACCGTCCATCGCCAGGCGCACCTGCTCCGGCTCCGGCATCGACGGTGCCAGGCGCAGGTTCTGGTCCTTCGGGTCCTGCTTCAGCGGGAACGTCGACCCCGCCCCGGTCAGCGCAACGCCGGCCTCCTTGGCCAGCTCAACGACGCGGCCGGCGGTCCCCTCGACCACGTTGACGCTGATGAAGTAGCCACCAGCCGGGTCGGTCCACTCCGCAACACCCAGGCCGCCGAGGCGCTCCTCCAGGATTTCGACGACCGCGCGGAACTTCGGGGCCAGGGATCCCGCGTGCTTCCGCATCAGCGCGCGCACGCCCTCGGCATCGCCGAAGAACTGGGCGTGAGCCAGCTGGTTGACCTTATTCGGCCCGATGCCGCGCACGATCGCGTGGCGCTTCCACCAGTCCAGGTTCTCCTCGGAGGAGGCGAAGAAGGCCACGCCGGAACCCGCCTGCGTGATCTTGGAGGTGGAGGACATGCACCAGAAACGATTCGGGTTGCCCGCCTCCGCGGCGAAGCCGAGGACGTCGTACACCGGCGGGAACTCGTCCGTCAGGGTGTGGACGACGTAGGCGTTGTCCCACACGATGCGGAAGTCCGGCGCCGCCGTCTCCAGGGACGCCAGCTCGCGGCAGACGTCCTCGGAGTACAGGGTGCCCGTCGGGTTGGAGAACATCGGGACAGCCCACATGCCCTTGACCAGCGGGTCCTTCACCAATTCGCGGACCTGATCCAGGTCCGGGCCATCCTCGAGGAGGTCCACGGTGATCATCTCGAAACCGAAGTGCTCGGTGATGGTGTGGTGACGGTCGTAGCCCGGCACCGGGCAGATCCACTTGAGCTTCTCGCCCTTCTCCGCTGCTTCCGCCGCCTCGGCTGCCCACGGCGCGACGGAATCGTTGGTGCCGAAGGTGTATGCCCAGGCCACCAGGTCGAAGGCCATGTTCAGGGAGGAAGCATCGCCACAGACGATGTTCTCCGGGGCCACGCCGATGATCTCCGACCAGATGTTGCGGATATCCGCGATGCCGGTCAGCCCGCCGTAGTTGCGGGTGTCGGTGCCATCGGCGGCAATGAAGTTCTTGCCCGGGAGGCTGAGCAGATCCACCGCGAAGTCCAGCTGTTCGGTGGACGGCTTACCGCGGGTGAGATCCAACTTCAGGCCCTGGGCCTTGAGATCTGCGTACTTCTTCTCAACCTCGGGCTTGAGGGAAAGAAGCTGGTCACGGTCGATGTTTGCGAGCTGCACGGTGCTGGCGCCTCCTGCGTATGGGGCTCAAAGAATTCTGTGGCAAATACCATTTTTGATTCTAACAAGCGCCCCAGACACGGGCTTGGTCTGTGCACACAAGCTGAGCCCCCCACCAGCAGCTCCCACCGGATCAGTTCACTGTGCCCCTACGCAACGAACGAAACCCCAGGTAGCGAACTACCTGGGGTTTCCCAACTGCGGAGGATGAGGGATTTGAACCCTCGAGGGGCGTGAGCCCCGCACGCGTTCCAGGCGTGTGACATAGGCCGCTAGTCGAATCCTCCGCTGACTACTATACCCAGGGGCACCAAGCGCACAAAATCCCCAGCGCTCGCAGCATTTCCGGTCCCGTGAAGCTAAGCGCACAGCCGACACCGGAACCGCCGTGGGACCGAGCCCCAACCCCACTGAAATCAACCCCACGTTCCCACGAGACAGCGCCCAAAAGATTGGCCCGAAAGACCGAGCGTTGGCCAGGGCCGTGGCGATGCGTTATGCTTTAGGCGGATTCCGCGTGGCGTGCATCTTGTGAACTCCCCCAGGGCAGGAATGCAGCAAGGGTCAACGAGCTCTCACGGGTGCGCGGGGTCCTTTTATTTTGCCCAAAAACTTCGCCGCTACCTGCCGGCCATCACCCGAGGCGCTACTACTCCCGCGCCCGTTGCGCGCGCACGGAGGCCACAATCAGGCCCACGATGTTCAGCCCAATCAGGCAACCAATGAACAGGAACACCAAGCCCGCGCCCCACAGCCCCGAGGAATCATTGGCGGCAGCCCAGAAGGACCACGCGAGCGCGAAGCCGGCGGTGAAACCCAGAACAACGCCCAGTGCGCCAGCGTAAAACCAGCGGGTCCGCAGCGAGAGCATCACCACCGCGAACACCGCACCGACACCGCAGGCAAACACTTGCCAGTCGGCATAAGGCCCACCCATCGGCAGGCCCAGCTGATCGGGAGTCCAGCTGAGGAAAAGTACCCAGACCACTAGCCCGGCAAAGAACGCCCACACCCCGGCGCGCACCGTGCTGAGCAGCTTCCACCAGTCACCACTCGCCACCACGCCCTGCCCATTCTTCTGCTCACGGCGCTGAACAAGCCAGGTTGCGAGCAGCTGCAGACCAAGGGGAAGTGGCCCGAAAATGACGTACACCAGCAATACGCCAAGCACGAGATTGATAATTGAACTCATAGATCAATTTTACCGCCAAAAGCTCCCCCGGCCGCACTCGTGACCGCGTGATGAAGAGCACCTCCCGATGCTCGCCACGCAGCTTCCGCAATCCCCCGCGCAGCACGGCACCCGTGGGTTAGCGTGATCCCATGACAGCCCGCACTGAACACTCCACCGCCGCAGCACCGAACAGCGCCCACACCGACGACCCCGCCTCCCGCCGCGGCGAGGTCAAGCTGGACGTCAAGGACGGCATCGCCTACGTCACCCTTCGCCGTCCCGGCAAGCTGAACTCCCTCACCCTCTCCGTTCTCGACGACCTGGTCGCCACCGCGCACAAAATCCGGCGCGACCGCACGATCCGGGCCGTCATCCTCGCAGGTGAGAACCATAACTTCACCGCGGGCCTGGACTTCGGCTCCGCGTTGAAGACCCCCGGGGGCATCGCCAAGGCCTTCGCGCCCCGACCGTGGCGCGGCACCAATACCTTCCAGGAGGCATGCTGGGCTTTCCGACGCCTTCCCGTGCCCGTCATCGCGGCAGTCGAGGGCTTCTGCTTCGGCGGCGGCGTGCAGCTCGTGGCGGCCGCGGATTACCGCTTCACCACCGCGGACGCCCAGTGGTCCGTGCTGGAGGCCAAGTGGGGCCTGATCCCGGACATGTCGGGGATCTTCTCCCTCAAGCAGCTGCTGCCCATCGATACCGCCAAGCGTCTGACCATGACCGGCGAGGTGTTCGACGGCACCCGCGCCGTCGAGCTGGGGCTCGCCTCCGAGGTCGCGGAAGATCCGGCGGCGGCCGCCCGCGCCCTCGCCGAGGAGCTGGCAACCCGCTCCCCGGATTCGGTGGCCTACGCCAAGCGCATCATCGACGAGACCTGGACCGCCGGCCCGCGCCGCACCTTCTTCATGGAGCGCGCCCGCCAGGCCCGTCTGCTGGTCGCCAAGAACACCAAGATCGCCCAGAAGGCGGCAGCCAAGGCGCGCGGCGCGGTTGTGGACGCCCGCTTCAAGCCCCGCGAGGTCCGCTAGCCCAGGTACGTCACCGGCTCGCGGGAGAGCAGCTCCGGGCGGAAGCTCTCCGCCCAACCTTCGAGGATTTCCGCCGGTGATGCGTCCTGCGCCAGGGCGTCGCGCACCCTCGCGGCAGTCACGCCCACGGCCTCCCCCAGCGATTCGCCGATCCACGCCAGGGCGTCCGCCACCCCGAGCTCGCGCATCGTCACCGCCCCGTCGCGCTTCGCCAGGCGCTTGCCTTCCGGCCCAAGCACCAGTGGCACGTGCAGGTATTCCACCTCCGGCAGCCCCAGCAACCCGGCCAGGTACGCCTGCCTAGGCGCGGAGCTCAGCAGGTCATCCCCGCGAACCACCTGATCCACCCCCGCGAGCGCATCGTCCACCACGACGGCCAGGTTGTACGCATATTCGCTGCCGTCCAGCTGCGCGGTGTTCCCGCCGCGCCGCAGCACCATGTCATCCACCTCGCCGGTATAGGTCCCTTCCTTCAGGACGTCACTGCCCAGCGCCTCCCCGGCCGCGAAGCCTTCGGTGATCGTGTGGGTGGTGACCAGGCTGGCCGGGGGGACGTCCGAGGAAGAAAGGTCACCGACGCGCAGCCGCAATGCTGGGCTGCGTCCCGCCTCGGCGAGCTCCGCCCGGCGCGTGGCCCTTTCCTCCTCGCTGAGGTTCCGGCAGGTGCCGGGGTAGGCACCCGGGGCGGCGTGCGGGGCGCGGGAGGCTTCCTGGATGTCCTTACGCGAGCAGTAGCACTCGTAGACTCGCCCCTGGTCAGCCAGCTTCTGCAGGGCCTCGGCGTAGTGGGCGAGGCAGTCGCGTTCGTGGACGATCCGCCCGTCGTGGGTGATCCCGAGTGCGGCGAGGTCCGCGAGCTGCCGGTTGGCGGATTCCTCGGAGGAGCGCTGGGCGTCGATGTCGTCGACGCGCAGGCGGAAGGCCCGGCCACTGTGGCGGGCGAAAAGCCACGCGAGGACCGCGGTGCGCAGGTTGCCCAGGTGCAGGTCGCCGGAGGGGCTCGGCGCATAACGCCCGGCGCCTTGCTGTATTGAACCAGCGCCCCGCTGTGTTGAACCAGCACCCTTAGCCAAGGCGCTGCTCCCAGCCCGGACCGTAGTAGCGGCCCATGAACTCCGCCCGGTACTTTTCGAAGCGGCCTTCCAGCATCGCCTCCCGGATGTTGTCCACCAGCTTGATCATGAAGTGCAGGTTATGCAGCGTGCACAGCGTGCCCGCGAGGTACTCCTTCGCGCGCAGTAGGTGGTGGATGTAGGCGCGGGTGTAGTTCTCAGACACATAGCCGCCGACCTCGGCGTCCACCGGCGTGAAGTCTCGCCGGAAGCGCGCGTTGGAGAGGTTCATCCGCCCATCGAGCGTGTACACCCCGCCGCGGCGACCGAGCCGCGTCGGCGCCACACAGTCGAAGGTGTCCGCACCTGCGGCGATGGCGGTGAAGAGGTCATCCGGTTCGGAGATGCCCAGCAGGTGCCGCGGCTTGTTGTCCGGCAGCTCCTGGGAGACCCACTCCACGATGGTTCCGAGGTTCTCCTTCTCCAGGGCCCCTCCGATCCCGAAGCCACCGAAGCCCCGCTTACCCTCCGCCTCGGCCTCCTCAGAAAGCTGCACCAGTCCGCGGGCCGCCTGGCGGCGCAGGTCCTCGTACTGCGCCCCCTGCACCACGCCCCACAGGGACTGCAGCGGCCGGTGGCTACGCAGCTCCGTCTGGCGCTGGTGCTCCTCCAGGCAGCGCTTCGCCCAGCGGTGGGTGCGCTCCACCGACGCTTCCTGGTACTTCCGGGTATTCGCCAGCGTGGTCAGCTCGTCGAAGGCGAACATGATGTCCGCCCCCAGCTGGTGCTGGATCTGCATGCTGACCTCGGGGGTGAAGCGGTGCTTGGAGCCGTCGATGACGCTGCGGAAGTCCACCCCGTCCTCGTCCACGATCGCCATGCGCTTCTTCTGCTGCGCGATGACCTTATCTTCGGAGACTTTCGAGTCCATGGCGAGGACCTTCTTGTAGCCCACGCCGAGGCTCATGACCTGGAATCCACCGGAGTCCGTGTAGGTCGGTCCGTGCCAGTTCTCGAAGGTGGCCACGCCGCCGGCCTCGTCGACGATGTCCGGGCCGGGCTGCAGGTAGAGGTGGTACGCGTTGGAAAGGATTGCCTGCGCCCCCGCGGATCGCACCTGCTCCGGGGTCAGGGTCTTCACCGTCGCTTTGGTTGCGACGGGGATGAAGGCGGGGGTGTTGATGTTCCCGTGCGGTGTTTTAAGGACGCCCACCCGGCCCTGCGTCAGTCGTGTTTCGCGGTCCCCTTCGCCGGAGTGCGATGCGATCGGGTCGGTCACCTCGCCCAGGGGCTTGAGGAGCTCGAAGGACGTATCAGTGGCAAACCCGGCCGCGTCGTGCGGTGGCTGCGAGTGGGATCCGGAAGTCATAATCGACAGTCTAGTGCTCGCCCCGGACATGCCCGTGGCGAACTGCTGGGCGGTGTCCACGAAGGCTCAGTGATACCCCGCGCCGCACGTGGAAAACTCATACTGAGAATAAGACTGGGGATATTTCACAGTGTCATTCCAAGTTTACAAGTATTACTGATACCCATGCGACCTGCACTAACGTCAGTGCTGACCAACGCACACTTTTAAAAACTCCAAGTCTTAGCCCGAAACTCTTGTTTTTAGAGGTTTAAACCTTTAAACTTGCAATCATGACGTGGGATTCGGCACGCATTCAGCAAGAGGTCTCCTGGTTTCGCCTCCGCCAAGGGGACTCAACAACCGTCGAGGTGAAACGCGCTGCCCACGGCCTGCCAGAAAACTTAGGGGCAACAACCTGCGCTTTCGCAAATATGCCCGAGGGCGGAACGATCATCCTCGGCATCGACGAGCGATCAAACTTTGACATTGTGGGAGTGCCAGAACCCGCGAAGCTCGAAGCCGGGATTGTCGATCAGGCGCGCAACGCCATCTCCCCGTGCCCGTACATCAACACGTACTCAGTGAGAATGGGCACCGCCGAAGACGCCCCGACCGTCGTTGTCGCCGAAGTTCAAGGTTTGCCGATCCAGGAAAGACCCGCTCGGTATAAGCATCGCGCCTATCTCCGACAGGCTGATGGCGACTACGAAATGCACGCATCCGACCTGCGGATGATCGAGGCCGCGAAGTCTCCGGAAAACCCCACGGCGGACTACGACATGCGGCCCGTGCCCAACACGTCGGCCAAAGACCTGGACGAAAAACTCGTCCAGCAAGTCGCCAACGACCTGCGCCAAGCGGTGCGCCCCTTCCGGGATATCGACGATGACCACGAAATCCTCAGGAAAATTACGGCCGTGCTACCCACCGGGGAGCTCAGCGTGGCCGGGTACTACGCCCTCAGTACTTTCCCCCAAGGGGTCTACCCAGCTCTCAGCGTGACCTGTGCGGTCCGGCTCCCCGACACGTCCCCTTCACACAGCCAGTCGTCCGCAAGAACCCGGAACCTCGAGCGTTTCTCTGGTCCACTGCCCACCCTCCTCGACCAAACGATGGAGTGGATCACCGCTAACCTCAGCACGTATCAGGCCTACCTCGCCAACGGGCACATGGTCGACCGTCCAGAGCTACCGCTCAACGCCATCCGAGAGGCCGTGGCCAATGCACTCATCCACCGCGACTTAGGCCCCGACACCCTCGAAGAGGGCCGCAGTATCGATGTCCGCATTACCCACAAGGCACTCATGATTACGAGTCCCGGTGGGTTGAAATCCCTGTCGGTCAGCCAACTGAAAAGCGACGAGCTCTGGCGCCAAGAAGTGAATCAGCGGCTCTACCGGCTCGCGAGGTCGCTGCGGGATGACGCTGGGCACAGAATCATCGAGGGTGAAGGTGGTGGCGTCCAGACCATCCTGAAATCCCTTCGCGAACAGGGGCTCAAGCCGCCCACATTCGTCGACACGGGTGTGAAGTTCACCGCGTTCTTCTGGCGCGATACTGAACCCCAGCTGCGCCCCGACATGGGTGGCGAGACGGCTGCCCCCGAGACTACTGCCCCGGAGCCGACCGATTCCCAGGCCTCTCCGGCGCCTACGCCTACCTCGCCGACCCCCACCTCAAAGGCACAGCCATCCCCGCAGTCATCTCCCGCAGCGCAGCCACGCCCCGACCTGGAAAAGCTCGGCAAAAATGCCCCGGCTGTGTACAAGGCAGTCCACACCGCGGGGGTTGGAGGGGCCACGGTAACGCTAAAAAGCATCATCGACGCAACCAACCTCAGCGAAAGCCAGGTAAGGTACGCGCTCAAACCACTGATCGAGCAGGAGCTCGTCCACATGCATGGCGGTCAAGGGCGACGCGGTACCACCTACACCGCTGCACGGTGACCAGCTCCCCCAACCACACGCCTAGCGCTTGGCAGCCTCGCCGATCTCCCCGCTCGCGAAGGCCTTCTCCAGCGCCGAGCCCTCCACATCCACGGTGGGCAGCACCTTGTCCAGCCACTTCGGCATCCACCACGTCCCCTTACCGAAGAGGAACATCAGCGCCGGGACGAACGTCATACGGATGAAGAAGGCGTCGAAGAGCACACCCGCGCCGAGCGCGAAGCCGAAGATCTGAATGAACGGCAACGGCTGGAAAACGAAGGAGGCGAACACGCCGATCATGATCAGCGCCGCCGCCGTCACTACCTGGGCACCCAGCGAGAAGCCACCGATGACGGAATCCTCCACCGCGGTGTAACGAGAACCACGCGCCGCGGCCTGCGAATCGTGCAGGAAGCGTTCGCGCATGCGGGAGACGATGAACACCTGATAGTCCATGGCCAGGCCGAAGGTCACGCCGATGAGGAAGATCGGCACGAAGCTGACCAGCGGGCCCGGCGAGTGCCACAGATCCCACAGCCCCTCCTGCCAAAACAGCACAGTCACGCCGAAGGCCGCGCCCACGGAGAGCAGGAACCCGAGCGCCGCGATGAGCGTGACCACGATGGAGCGGAAAACCATCAGCAGCAGGATCAGCGCCAGCCCCACCACGAGGCCCAGGTAAATCGGCATCGCGTCGGCCAGCTTGTCGGTGACGTCCTGCTGGATCGCTGTCAGGCCGGTAATGCCGATCGTCGCGCCGGTCGCCGCCTCGATCTCCGCCTGCTGTGCCCGCAGCGTGTGGATCAGCTGCACGGTCCGGTCATCCGTCGGGCCCTCCTTCGGCGTGACCAGCAGCTGCGCGGCGGTCTCGTCCTCACTCATGCCGACGATCTGCGCGTTCACCACGTCCGAGTTCTGGCGCATCTGGTCCGCCGCGTACATGAACGTCGCCTGCGCCGGGCTCGGTTGGTTTTCCGACGTCGGTTCCGTGCCGCCACGGTAAGGCTTCAGCGCCTCCGCATCCGCGCGGGCCTCAGACCCGTCCACCACGACGAGCATCGGGGCATTCTTACCGCCTCCGAAGCCCTCCTCCAGCATCTCCGCGGATTTGCGCTGTGTGGAGGTCACGTTGGCCGTCTTATCCGAGGGCAGCGCCAGCTCGAGGTTCAGCACCGGGATCGACAGCCCAGCCAGCACCACCATCACCAGGGCAAGCATCAGCCCAGGCACGCGGTGCACGAGCTTCACCCAGCGCACGCTGAAAGTGTTCTTCTGCTTTTCCGGTGGCACGGCGCGGGCCTCCGTGTCGTGCGGGCCGGCGGCCTCCTTCTTGAACACCCGATCCCCGAGCACGCCGAGCAGCGCGGGCAGCAGGGTCAGGGCCACCAGCACAGCAATGAAAACATTCGCCGCGGCCGCGTAGCCCATATACGTCAGGAAGGTGATGTTCGCCAGGCGCAGCGAAACCAGCGCGATGATCACCGTCAGGCCCGCGAAGACCACCGCCGAGCCCGCGGTGCCGGTCGCCAGGCCAATCGCATCCAGTCGGCTGCGCCCGTGCCGCAGCTCGTCGCGGTAGCGGGCCATGATGAACAGCGCGTAGTCGATGCCGACCGCGAGGCCCAGCATGAGGCCCAGCGTTGGCGTCATAGAATTCAACGGCACGAAGAAGGTCGCGCCGACCGTCAACAGCGTGCCGATGCCGATGCCGACCACCGCGGTGAGCAGGGGCAACCCGGCGGCGAGCAGGCTGGCGAAGGTCACCCACAGGATGATCATCGCCACCGCCAGACCGGCGATCTCACTGATCGGTTCGACGGCGACGGGGTCCGCGAAGCCCAGGCCACCGGCCTCGACGGTGAGCCCTGCGTCGCGGGAGATGTTCATCGCGTCGGTGACGGCCTGCCGGTCTTCGTCGGTGACGTCCGCGGGGACGGGGACGTCGAAGCTGAAGCTCAGCACGCCGGTGCGGCCGTCGTCGGAAACAGAACGCAGGGTGTGCGCGTCCAGCAGCGCGGTCTCGCGCGGCAGCCCCATCTCCATTTCCTGTTGGACGAGCTCCTTCTGCAGCCCGTCGTTCATCGTCACGGGGTTGTGCAGCTGGAGGGTGTCGCCGAGGTTCTGGACGTCCTGCTTGATGGCTTCGACGGTGCGGTCCATCGCCGCCATGTACTCGGGGTCCTTCAGCTGCTTGCCCTCCGGGGCCTGGAAGACGACGTTGACGATCGACTCCTCGCCAGGGTCACCCATCTCAGGGAACTTCTCCTGGAGCAGCTCGGTGGCGTGCGTGGAGGGCATGTCCTCGATTTCGAAGACGTCGTTGAAGCCCTTCTGGCCCGTGAGAGCGGCCGCGCCGATGCCGACGAGGGCGACCAACCAGATGCCGATGGCGAGCCACTTACGAGTAAACGACCAGCGTCCGAGGTGAAACAGGAACTTCGCCACGAGCTAAGGCAGCCTTCCATGCCGGGAAAAGGGGTATCACTCCCAGCCTAGTGGCTGATGGCTAGGTGCCCTAAGCGTGTACGGGCAGCCGGGTGGCAAAGAAAAATCCCCGTCCGGGAGGGACGGGGATCGTGTTGCGGTGGTGGAGGGATTTGAACCCTCGGAGGTTTTACCCTCACTCGCTTTCGAGGCGAGTACCTTCGGCCGCTCGGACACACCACCAGGATCACGGCGCGAAGCCATGAAAACCTTCGATAAGAGTAGCAAAACCGCACCCGCGCCCCAAAAGCCACGCCAGCAGTTCAGCGACGATCGGTGCCGGTAGTGCCCCGGCGGCCCGTGCAGTAGTGCCCGGCTCCCCGCAGGGTTAGCGGAGCTTTTCGAAGAAATCCCGCAAGAGCTGCTCGCACTCCGGCTGCAGCACTCCCCCGCGCACCTCGGCCTTATGCAGCGGCGCCTCCCGCGGCAGATCCCACACGCTGCCGCACGCCCCGGTGCGGGGTTCGTAGGCGCCGAATACGATGCGGCCCACCCGCGCCCCCAGCGCAGCTCCCGCGCACATCGCGCAGGGCTCCAGGGTCACGACCAACGTGCAGCGCTCCAGCCGCCAGGAATCCCCCAACTGGCTTGTCGCCTGCCGCAGCGCGAGGACCTCCGCGTGCGCCAGCGGGTCGGCGTCCTGCTCGCGGCGGTTCGTCGCGGTGGCCAGGACGGTGCCGTCGGCGTCGACGACCAGCGCACCGACCGGAACGTCCCCCGGCGGCGTGGCACGAGCGACGTCGATGGCCTGCCGCATCAGCTCCTCGTCAACGACGTGCCCACCCTGCCGGGGCAGACCGCCCCCGATGAGACGGCTGCGCTGGGCGGGGTTGCCTGGCTCAGTCGTCATCGTCCTCGTCATCAGGCAGGTTCGCGTCCAGCAGGTCGGAAAGCTCCTCGTCGAAGCCCAGCTCTTCGGCCACGCAGATCAGCTGCTCCGCTGGGTAGTACTCCGGGTCGTCGAACACGACCGTGAGCAGCTGCTCGGAGACGCCGAGGTCCTCCAGCATGTCGAATTCACCCTCTGGCCAGGCGGTATCGTTCTCGTCGGCCTCGTCGGCCTCCTCCTCGGTGGGAGTGTCGACGTCCAGCTCGTCGAGCATGTCAGTCGCCAGGTAATCGTCGATCGCCGCGGTGGCGTCCGACATCAAAATCCCCACTCCACCAGGGACGGGGCGCACGATCGCGCACCAGGAATCCTCGATGCAGACCAGACCAAGAACGGCACCTTCGGCGCGTTCGCTGCGGAGGTGCTCGACGAGGCTCTCGAGGGAATCGGTCGCATCATCAGCCAGCTCGCGGAGCGCCCAGCCGTGCTCGGTGCTGGTCGCGACAACAGCGATCGTGTCGAAGGAGTCAGTGTTACTCATGTTTCGGATTTTAGCCGGTCGCGGGGCGCGAGTCTGCACCGCTGGGGCACCCGCTGTGGCCGGCACTCCGGCTGCCTCGTGGGCTCTCGCAGTCCCCGGCGCGCGTCCGGGGCTTATGAGAGAATTAAAGCGTGAGTACGCAGCATGAATCCCAGCCCACCCGTCACCCTCTGCACCCGTCGCCGGGCACCCCGACCGCGTTCGAGCGCTTCCCGGTGTGCGTCCTCGGGCTGGGGCTAATCGGCGGCTCCCTGCTGCGCGATCTTGCGGACGGCGGTTGGTCCGCGTTTGGCTGGAATCGTTCCGCGAAGACGGTTTCTCAGGCCACCGAGGATGGTTACGACGTCTCCGGGGACCTCACCGCGACCTTGCAGCGCGCGGAACGGGAGGACGCCCTCGTCGTTCTTGGTGTGCCTGCTCCTGCGCTACCGGAGATTTTGGACGCCGTCGGCCAACACGCCCCGAGCGTGGGCCTGACCGATGTGACCAGCGTGAAGGGCGAGGTCCAGGCGCTCATCGAGGATCGCGGGATGGCTGATCGCTTCGTCGGCGGGCACCCGATGGCAGGAACTGCGCATTCGGGCTGGCGCGCGACCCTCAACGGGCTCTTCGACGGCGCCGTGTGGGTGGTCGCCTACGACCGGGCCGTCGCTGAGAACGAGCCACCGCGCGCGTGGTTCACCACCTTCGAGCGGGTGGTGCGCATGGCAGAGACTACTGGTGCGATCACAATCCCGAGCCGCTCGGGTGCGCACGACCGCGCGGTGGCCCGGATTTCCCACCTGCCGCATGTTTTCGCCGAGACCTTGGCGATGGTGGGCGACCAGGGCGGGCCGCTCAGCCTCGCCCTGGCCGCAGGGTCCTTCCGGGACACCACCCGGGTGGCTGGTACCGCCCCGTCGCTGGTCCGGGCGATGTGCGAGGGCAACCGGGATGCGCTGATCGAGTGCTTCGATGAGGCCCTGGAGATCCTCAACCAGGCTCGCGAGGAGCTGGAGCACAAGGACCTCAGCGCGCTGACGGAGGCCGGCTATGCCGCCCGGAAGCGCTACGAGGCTACGACAAAGCACGGGGATGCCACGGATCCGCGCCCGGTGATCCGCGTGAGCCCCGGGGCGAAGGGCTGGGTGGACCAGCTACTCAGCGCGGAGTCCATCGGCGCGCGCATCGAGATTTTCTAGCCCCGCCGGGTTCACCAGAAAGTGAAGTTTTAACATGACCACACTGCAAAGTCGCAGGTCCAAGCGGGCTGGAAGCGTTGTCTTCGCAGCCGCCCTCGCCCTCGGGCTCGCAGCCTGCGGGAATGATGCAGCGGACGGCGACCCGGAGGCGACGTCCTCACCGGTGACGTCGACCAAATCAACCTCCACGGAGAAGAAGACGTCCCAGGAAAAGGGCAAAAAGAAACCCGCTCCGACGCGTCGTCAGACCTCGACGGCGCCTGCACCACAGCAAACTCCGCAGAGCAATCCAGCACCGGCCGCAGGTCAGGGCACGGCACCGCTCATCGGTCACACCGAGGCACCAGGCCAGGTGCCCGCGACGCCAATGAATAAGACGCTGTCCCACTGCGGGGACATCCACCTCCACCAGGTGGGCACAAGCTTCTTTACTGACGGGACCTCCGGATGGACGCAGACTTGCTACTCCCAGATGCTTTCCCAGATGGAGGCCGAAGGCGTTGATATCTCGATCTACGAGTAGCTGGGAAATCGCGTACTAATCCGGCTTGGCGGGCGGTGGACCGGGCAGGCCGGCGCGCACAGCAAGAAACCCCTGGTGGGGCCGAAGCCACCAACCAGGGGTTTGAACTCGTGCGCCCGAAGGGATTCGAACCCCTAACCTTCTGATCCGTAGTCAGATGCTCTATCCGTTGAGCTACGGGCGCAACAGAGCATAACTATACATGCCACCCCACAGAAGCAACAAATCGCAGCTCCACGCACCAAAAAATGGAATTTTTGCGTGCCTAAACCTAGTGGTGGCCCGAATAATCGGCGTAACGTTGAAGGCCGACAACAAGCCACTCCAACGAAAGGAACACGCATGGCGACAATCAAGGCCGGCATCGTGGGGTACGGCAACCTCGGAAAGTCCGTCGAAGCCGTCATCAAGCAGACCAGCGACATTGAACTGGTGGGCGTCTTCTCGCGCCGCGACAGCCTCGACACCGACGCGCCGGTCATCCCT
The DNA here is from genome assembly GCF_030232315.1 of Corynebacterium sp. MSK039. Lineage (NCBI taxonomy): Bacteria > Bacillati > Actinomycetota > Actinomycetes > Mycobacteriales > Corynebacteriaceae > Corynebacterium > Corynebacterium sp. MSK039. Next base: position 991 of record NZ_JASPJL010000005.1, on the reverse strand, counting down.
GTTGCAGACGTGGCTGAGTACGCAGACAAGATCGACGTTCTCTACCTCTGCCTCGGCTCCGCCACCGATATCCCGGAGCAGGCACCGGAGTTCGCGAAGTACGCCTGCACCGTGGACACCTACGACAACCACCGCGACATCGCCCGCCACTACTCCGCGATGCAGGACATCGCCGAGAAGGCTGGCAACGTCGCCGTCGTCTCCACCGGCTGGGACCCGGGCATGTTCAGCCTCAACCGCGTGTACGCAGCCGCCGTGCTGCCGGGCGCGCAGCAGAACACCTTCTGGGGCCCGGGCCTCTCCCAGGGCCACTCCGACGCCCTGCGCCGCATCGAGGGCGTTGCCTCCGCCGTCCAGTACACCCTCCCGGCCGAGGAGGCTCTGGACAAGGCTCGCCGCGGTGAGGCCGAAGGCATCACCGGCAAGAACGCCCACAAGCGCCAGTGCTTCGTCGTCCCAGAAAGCGACGACGCCGCACTGAAGGAGCGGATCGAGAACGACATCCGCACCATGCCGGACTACTTCGTGGGCTACGAGGTCGAGGTGAACTTCATCGGCCAGGAGGAGTTCGACAAGAACCACACCGGCATGCCACACGGCGGCCACGTGATCACCACCGGTGAGCTGGGCGCGACCCGCACCCACCACACCGTGGAGTACACCCTGGAGCTGGACCGCAACCCAGACTTCACCGCAGCCGTGCAGGTCGCATACGGCCGCGCCGCCCACCGCCTGAAGGAGTCCGGCCAGACCGGCGCCTTCACCGTGCTGGAGATCGCACCATACCTGCTGAGCGAGAAGTCCCTGGAGGACATGCTCCGCGAGGACGTCTAAGCGCCGCACCCCGACGCCAGGCTGGCGCGGAAATTCAAGAAGGGCCACCACGGGATGAACCGTGGCGGCCCTTCTGACGTGGGTTAAGTAGCAAAAAGTGTGTCTGCTCGGCGTGTCGCCGGGTGGGCCCTTTTTATCTCATGGGCCCTTTCCGGAT
>NZ_JASPJL010000059.1:0-262 GCF_030232315.1 Corynebacterium sp. MSK039 | reverse complement strand
CGCCTAAACGATGATACTCTGTTAAAACCGCATCTTGAATTTTAGAGCGTGTACCAGAATTAATTGGATGTGCAATGTCACGGAACTCTCCATCTGGAGTACGTTTACTTGGCATTGCTACAAATAATCCATTATTACCATCAATTACACGAATATCATGAACAACAAATTCATGGTCTAGAGTAATAGAGGCAATTGCTCTCATGCGGCCTTCTGTGTTTACGCGGCGTAATCTTACGTCAGTCACTTCCATCTTGTGTTC
>NZ_JASPJL010000058.1:0-265 GCF_030232315.1 Corynebacterium sp. MSK039 | reverse complement strand
ATTGTAGCATCTTCAGTTTCACCAGAACGGTGAGATACAACTGCTGTGTAACCAGCACGTTTAGCCATTTCGATAGCTTCGAAAGTCTCAGTTAAAGTACCGATTTGGTTAACTTTAATTAAGATTGAGTTAGAGATACCTTTTTCGATACCTTCAGCAAGTTTTTGAGTGTTAGTTACGAATAAATCGTCACCAACTAATTGTACTTTATCACCGATACGCTCAGTTAATAATTTGTGACCATCCCAGTCGTTTTCGTCTAAAC
>NZ_JASPJL010000057.1:0-267 GCF_030232315.1 Corynebacterium sp. MSK039 | reverse complement strand
CTTCTTTTCTTTCGGAACAAACGTGATTGCTAAACAGCCTGTATAACGATATTTTTCTTGTAATTTACTATATTCCACAAGAACTGGTTCTATAAAGTTTGGATCTTGAACATAGAAAGCTTGCAATGTATCATCATATCCAGATAGAACTTGTACGTGTGAAGCATGCTCAATATCTATACTTAATAAAACAGGAATTCCTTCGTCAATCAGTCTCTTATAATTCTCTTCATTCCCTTTAAAATAACGATATTCATAACCTAATTC
>NZ_JASPJL010000056.1:0-267 GCF_030232315.1 Corynebacterium sp. MSK039 | reverse complement strand
TGAGGGAATGGTGAAAAGTACCCCGTGAGGGGAGTGAAATAGTACCTGAAACCGTGTGCTTACAATCCGTCAGAGCCCTTTGGGGTGATGGCGTGCCTTTTGCAGAATGAGCCTGCGAGTCAGCGGCATGTCGCGAGGTTAACCCTGGTGGGGTAGCCGTAGCGAAAGCGAATACTAACTAGTGTGTTTTTAGTGGCATGTCCTGGACCCGAAGCGGAGTGATCTACCCATGACCAGTGTGAAGCGATGGTAAGACGTCGTGGAGGC
>NZ_JASPJL010000055.1:0-278 GCF_030232315.1 Corynebacterium sp. MSK039 | reverse complement strand
ATATACAAGTAGTCAACAATTAAATGATTTAACTGAGTTTATTCATTTTAACTTTAATCATAAAAATATCGATGCAGAACGTACTGAAAAGTTATTATTTTTCATTCGAAAAACAATTACATATCTTTTGGATAAACGTGTTGAGAAAGAAAATAATCTGGTGGATGCTATTAATTGGAATGAAGATATGCTAGTGAAACTAAACGGTAGCATTAATAACCTTACTACATTTGAGAGGGAAAAAATTCATTTCATTACACAATCATATCGTTCAATGA
>NZ_JASPJL010000054.1:0-286 GCF_030232315.1 Corynebacterium sp. MSK039 | reverse complement strand
GGTTCGGAAAGGGACCGGGCGTGACCCCACCGCAAAAACCACCGACAAACACAACAGAACAACACACACCCAACCACCACACAACATGGTGCTGGTGTGCCGTGTCATTCCAGACACTGCATAACAGACGCGAGTATTCCATCCCCATGGATGTTCACCATTGTGTGTGCTTCACACAACCAACAACGGATTGTGTGGTTTGTTACACTTCGGCCAATTAGTACCAGTCACCTCCACACCTCACAGTGCTTCCAGATCTGGCCTATCAACCCCATCATCTCTAGGG
>NZ_JASPJL010000053.1:0-323 GCF_030232315.1 Corynebacterium sp. MSK039 | reverse complement strand
GATAAGCACGCAGCACTCAAAGCCGCGATCCGGGAGTGCTTCGAACGGAACAAGCATCGCTACGGCTATAGGCGAGTCCTACTTGACCTGCGGAACCAAGGCTGGGTGGTCAACCACAAGCTCGTGTACAAACTCATGTGCCAGATGGGTCTTCGAGCCAAGATCCGCCAGCGCAGGCCTTATGTTTCCTATGCTGGGACGATCAGCCACATCGCTGGCAATAAGCTCGACCGCAGGTTCACCCCAGATAAGCCGAATACCGTCTTTGTCAGCGACGTCACCGAGTTCAGGGTCCAAGGCCGCAAGGTGTATTTGTCACCGGT
>NZ_JASPJL010000052.1:0-332 GCF_030232315.1 Corynebacterium sp. MSK039 | reverse complement strand
GTGTTGTCCGACTGCGCGTCGATGGCATGGAGTATGTCACGGATATGCTCGTGCTTATCGGGCCGGCTGCGTTGTTGAAGGTGGTAGTAAAAACTCGATTGTGCAAGGCCGATAGAGGCGAGCAGCATCGGCAAGGGGAAGTCAGGGCGTAGCGCGTCAACCACTGCGGTCTTTTGTCTATTACTGAGCTGACCTGGGATGACGCTGACGTCTTTTTTTACAAGCTCCAGCTCCTTTTCCAATACAGCTTTCTCGACCAGCAGCTTGGCCATCTGTTCTTTCAGTTCAGATGGATCATCCGGCAAAGATTTTTCAAGGGCTGCTCGGGTGGG
>NZ_JASPJL010000051.1:0-379 GCF_030232315.1 Corynebacterium sp. MSK039 | reverse complement strand
CTGCTTGCTGCCATTGAAGCGGAGCAGCCAGAAGCAGATGGTTCCCTGGTGCTTCATTCTGACCGGGGTGCACATTACCGCGGTAGCACCTGGCGCAGTTTGACCGCTAAATACGGGATTGTCAGCTCAATGTCTAAAAAGGGTTGCAGCCCAGATAACGCAGCGTGTGAAGGATTTTTCGGCCGTATGAAAAATGAGATGTACTACGGCAAGGTTTGGCAAACCACCAAAGAGCTCGAAGAAGCCATCGCGCGATACATCGAGTTCTATAACAACCACCGGATCAAAACCAGTCTAGGCGGTGTGAGTATCACCGCCTACCGAAAACTTCATGTAGCGTGACCCGAAACTGTCCAACAAAATGTCCGCGTCCCCTTTT
>NZ_JASPJL010000050.1:0-414 GCF_030232315.1 Corynebacterium sp. MSK039 | reverse complement strand
CACTCCCGGATCGCGGCTTTGAGTGCTGCGTGCTTATCCGGCTTGTTGAGGCGTTTCTGGTGGTAGAAGAACGTCGACCTCGGCATGCCTGCCGCATCCAAAAGGTATTGCAGACGATGCTGTGACTTGAGGATGACAATCGCCTGAACTTTCAGGCGTGTCCCTGGTTCCTCAAGTCCCGCAATTTTTTTAAGTAAGCGTTTTCCGCTTCCAACCGCGCGATCTGACGCCGCAGCTTGTCTTCTTCCGTAAGCCGCTTCGGTGCAGCCGAGCCCTTGGGCCTGCCCTTCGGCTTTGGCTTCAACGCGTCATCGCCGCCGTTGCGCCATTTCCGGAACCAATCTTTGACGAGCTGGTCTGACGACAGGCCAAACTCGCGGGCAAGATCCATTCTTGTCTCGCCGGCAAGGTAGC